>OMJS01000087.1 GCA_900299365.1 Opitutales bacterium | reverse complement strand
GCAACCACTGATCTTGGGGGCGGAATGGAACGCGTGGTCTACCGTACCACAGCTGCAACATCTGCAGGTTCCACTCAGTTTATTCGCGTACGGGTTAAGGCTAGATAAGATACGACCTCTGATAAAAAATCACCCTTGATTGCCAAGGGTGATACTTCAAAAAGTTCCCTAGGAGGTAACTGGAGAATCAACTCTGTAAAAATTTGCAAGAGAGTGCCCGAGGAGGGACTTGAACCCTCACTCCCTAGGGGAAACGGATTTTAAGTCCGCAGCGTCTACCGATTCCGCCACTCGGGCATAATAAGAATCCTTTTATAGCAAGGTTGAGATAAGGAATCGATATAAATATTTAGCTTTCCGAAAGAATGAATCTGAATCTTAGTAGCACATGAAAAGTTTTAGGGGAAAGCATACAGAAATCTAGTTCTTGCATTCGCAATTCTACTATGGTCTAAAAGCATAATGAATGAGAGAGTTTTATTTGTAGATGATGAGGAATCTATCCTTAAAGGCATAAAACTTAATCTTGGAAGAACCTTTGCGGTGACAGTGGCGAATGGACCGGAAGAGGCCATAGAGATCATCAACGAGCAGGGCCATTTCCCGGTGGTAGTATCTGACATGCGTATGCCCAAAGTAGACGGTGCCACACTTTTAAGAACGATAAAGGAGAGTAATCCTGAGACGGTATGTATATTACTAACCGGCCATGCAGACTTTGAATTTGGTGGGGCAGAAGCAGTACAGTCCGGTTTACTTTTCAAAATATTAAGCAAGCCCTGCCCCCCCGATAAGCTTAAAGCAACGGTACAGGCTGCTCTTAATTCTAGAGGAAGAGATGGACCCGAAGAAAAGGCACCTGACTTTGTGCTCTAATATGAACTTTGGCGTAGGAAATTTGGCTCTCCTGCCTAATCCAAGTTAAGCTTATTGGTTCGTACTTGTCTCCAGGAGACAAAAGTAAGGTAACAACCAAGGGCAAACATAACTAAGGAGGTTGCTCCAATGAGCGAATTAGCTCCATTGTTCCAATACATCCAGCCTAGGGCAATCATGGGCATAATAATCATTAATACCGCTGGCCAGAGAGCAAAGCCATAGCGGGCTCCGCGCATGCGTAAATAAACCACGAAAGTAAGAAGGGCAAAGGCGGCCAACAATTGATTGGTTGCCCCAAAAAGTGGCCAGATTGCCTTCCAGACGGGTTGTAAGCTACCATCGGGACCAGGAAATGACTGAAAGACAAGCAGGGCGGGAAGTAGCAGAGCTCCAATGGTACCGAAATAACGGCTTGCTTGGTTCCTCCAGTTAAAAAACTCTTCAATCAGGAAACGGGTGAGCCGAGTACAAGTATCAAGAGTAGTCAGCAAAAAGGTACTGATAGCAAGCATGGCAAATTCTACCCCTAAATGAGCGGGTACCCCGAGGGCAGAAAAAAACTTGGATGCACCGGCAGCAAAAATACCGACTGGAGTGCCCCCACTCTCCCTTTCCCCAACACTCAAAACGGCAACACAGGCAAGGGCAAAGACCGCGAGTACACCCTCAAGTAACATCGAACCATAGGTAACCCTCCTGGTATCACTCTCCTTACGAATCTGTTTGGAAGTCGTTCCGCTGGCAACAATGCTATGAAACCCACTGCAAGCCCCACACGCAACAGTGATGAAAAGAAAGGGTACAAGCATGCCTAACTTCTCCGACTCCCATCCAAGAAAAATCGGAAGTTGTAAGGATTCACCTGCAACCAACATGCCCAAGGCACCGAGAGCTAAAATGGCATATAAAAACCCGGCACTTAGAAAATCCCGGGGTTGCAGCAATACCCCAACCGGTAAAACCGCAGCACAGAAACAATAAAGTAAAGTAAGTGATATCCATACATCTTTACTCAATATAGGTGCTGGAAAATAGTGACCGATAAGAAGACCCAAAAAAGTGAGGGGAAAGAAAAGCAGAGCGAGGCTCCTCAAAGAGAACTTCCCGGAACGTAGCAACATGCCAAACAAAACAGCTACCAAAATAAACCAACCAGACGCAGAGGCGACTGCTGGTTGTTTGGTAAAGGTAGAGGCAGTCAGGTCCAAAAAAACAATGATCACATAAACAAGAGCCAGCAAAACAAACAAGAGAAAGAGTTTGCCCGCCTTGCCCCCAACCAGGCTTTTCATGACATCGGCAATCGAACGTCCGCCATGGCGTAAAGACATAAAAGCACTACCAAAATCATGAACACCACCTACAAAAATAGCTCCGACAAGTATCCACACCCAAGTCGGACCCCAGCCAAAATAGGTCGCGGCAAGAATCGGACCGACTATCGGACCAGCACCGGCGATGGAAGAAAAATGATGCCCAAAAAGAACGGATGCCCGTGCGGGTGAATAATCTACTCCGTCCTCTTTTTCGATTGCAGGGGTTTGGATGGTGTCATCAAGACCGCAACGGTTACTGAGGAAAGAGCCATATATTCGATAAGCAAAAAAGAAAATAACTGCACTGACTAATAATATGGTTGGAAGCATGAGTTATTGATGCATCTATCTATCTATTTGGCAAGTGGATGGATTATATGTCGATTTTCAAAAGCCCCCAAAAAAACTCCCCAAGAGTTCCACGGGGAGTTTTAAAGGAAGGTTTGGCGAAATTGGAAGTCTATCCCTAAATTATAACTTCACTTTTTCTTGCAAACGCTGATGGTTTGTTGACCAAACAAAAAAGGTACAACTATTGCGAGGGAGGATATCGGGGATGCGCCATAATCGGGCGGGGTATTCGCTCCCATTCTTCAAGGGTTACTTTCGTAGGTTTTTTTAGAACTCTCTCACGATAGGGATACATGCCTGTAAATGAATTCATTCCCCCCCCGCCTCCTTCCCAATAATCAAATATTCATAGCCAGGAGAAGAAAAATCTTTTCCTGAATAACAGATTTTTATTTTTGGATGATGGACTTCCAGGACCCTCAGGGGAATCTTGAAAGAAGGGGTTGAATAATATTCCCATCTTTTGGAATTCAACATGATTTCATTCCTTTCTTTGCGTTATGATTTGTAACACTCCTCCCGCAGGAGTGTTTGTGAGTTAGACAAAATGAAGTGAAAATTTGTTTCGCTGAGAAGTAAAGTCTTTGCAAAGGAAAGACAGTAAAGTTGCAGCGAGTGCTTGTAAAACTCGCAAAAAAGCCAATCGGCATATTGCAACTATCCACAACTTAAGAGAACCCAAATTAGATAGAGATGCAAATTTTTGATCGATTATTTTCTTAACCCATTTGAAATCTATAGGATGAAATTGAATAGGAAATTTCTAAAACCTACCTATCTTGCCCTCTCTACCCTACTGTGCTACGGAATCATTGGATGTGCCCAATCTCCTACTGAAGTGGTTAAAGAATGGGAGGATAAAGGATGGACGATCGAGAAGGTTCATGGGAAACAGGGCCCGATCGAAAGACATGGTAAATTGAAAAGCGATCAGGCAAAAGCGGTGGAGGCATCCTGGGTTGTGAATGGAGTGAGAAAAACAAAGCTATATTCGCAAGCGAATCGAAAAATCTTGGTTCTCCGGTTCTTCAAAAAAGATGGAGACCAATTTGCAGTGGTACTCCAAAAAAAGACATAAAAAAAGGCGATGGATTTCTCCATCGCCTTTAGAAAATAAACCCTCTGAATATTAATCAGATAAAGCTTCTTTGGTAGTCTTAATGATTGCAGCTGCAATTCGGTAAGGATCACCATTAGAGGCTGGTCTGCGATCTTCGAGGCGACCCTTCCAGCCGTCCTGAATAGTTCCAACTGGGATACGGATGGAAGCACCACGGTCAGAAACCCCGTAACTGAATTTGTCAATGGACTGAGTTTCGTGAAGACCGGTAAGGCGTTGATCATTTTCCGCACCATAAACAGATATGTGACGTTCGATATTTTTACCAAACTCTTCGCAAATTTTCTTAAAGAGTTCCTCACCGCCTTGGTCACGCATCGCTCCGTTTGAGAAATTGGCGTGCATTCCAGAACCATTCCAGTCACCTTTCACGGGCTTAGGATGAATATCGATCGCGATATCATAAGATTCGGCAGTACGCTCGAGAAGGTACCGGGCCAACCAAATTTGATCACCGGCGCTTTTTGCTCCCTTGGCAAAAATTTGATATTCCCACTGTCCCATCATAACCTCGGCATTAATACCTTCTACATTGAGACCTGCTTCGAGACATAGATGCAAGTGTTCATCGACCAATTCACGCCCTTTGGTATTCCTTGCGCCAACAGAAGTATAATATGGACCTTGCGGGCCGGGATATCCACCTTTGGGGAAACCAAGGGGAAGTTCGGTCTCTAAATCAATGAGGGTATATTCTTGTTCGAAACCAAACCAGAAATCATTGTCATCATCGTCGATCGTTGCACGACCATTGGACTCATGTGGGGTGCCGTCTGGATTAAGAACTTCGCACATGATTAACCAACCGTTGCCACCAAAACGATCAGGATCTTCAATCACAAATACTGGTTCAAGAAGACAATCTGATGAACCACCTTCTGCCTGTTCTGTAGAAGAACCGTCAAAGGACCATTGCTTGGCGTCTTCAACCTTACCGCTGAAATCATCAACGATCATCGTTTTACTGCGAAGGCTCTGGGTAGGTTTATAACCGTCGAGCCAAATGTATTCTAACTTGTGCTTACTCATATGTTTAAGGGTTAAATGTCTGGAGTTAGACTGAAAGCCAATTATGGGCAATCACCAAAACTCTAGCAAAACCAATGCCAAACCATAAAAACGAGGACAAATGAGTCAGAATTTGACCACTAAGAAAACTTAAATCGTCTAAACTGTAGGGTGATTGACTTAAAAATTGACCGAGCTAATTATTCCAAGGCTTTTCTGGGGCATTAGCAAGTAAGTGCATCTCATCACTCACTCCAGAAACTGCACTTTTCCAGCATTCGGATTTGGTATTCATCTGCTGAAAAAGATCTAGGTTGAGGTTAGATACTAGCCAAGATTCACTTTTTAATTCATTTTCAAGTTGGCCAGGAGACCAGCCTGAATGTCCCAAAAAACAAGCGATATGAATGTTTTTGTTTTCCTCCCGAAGAGATTCCGCTTTGGTAATGTCGATACCAAAATACAAACGGAATGAATCGGCACTATCCTTCCAGTCCCATGCCGCAATAATTAGCTTTTCAGTCTCGACTGGGCCACCTTTGTAAACTTGTGCCTGACCAAGAGAAAAATGATTAAATTGCTCGTCCAATTGGTATAGTTTTTTTCCGAGTGGACGATTTAAAATAACCCCAAGTGTACCCTCCTCTTCAGAATGGTTAGACAGAAAAACAATACTCTTGCGAAAATTTGGATCCTGCAAAGATGGATGCGACAACAAGATACTGCCTGACAATGTTGTCGATTGCTGAAATCTGGATGTGACATTCAAGACAAAGTTAATCTACCCGACATTTGCCGGGAAAATCAAGCAAGCTTGAAACTTTTTAATTTCCAGCGCTAGCAGTTACTGAGGAAACCCCTTCAGATTTAACTTTCCTAGCCGTTTCGCTAGTAGCTTTTTCTTCTTTTGAATCTTCCTTCAATTCGCCGGGCACTTCGGGTGGAGCAGTCACTTCGGCATCTCCCCACTCTTCTTCATAAAGTGCTTTGAGGTGGGAAAATACTTCGACAATGGATGCGTCTTCCTCGATCTCAAAAAGTTTCAGGATGAGTTCCTTGTTACTCCTTAATTGTAAACGCTTGCCCAAAGTTTCCATGCCACGATAACTATTAATGACATCACGTGCCTCATCCTGCTTTGCTAAGATTCTTTTTGCTTCTCTGTATGTTATTCCCATTTTCAATCCTTTTTTTGAGGTTTTTTAATTAAAACCGATGTATATGAAGCAGCAGTTAAGCCTCTTCACCATCCCTTCACTTTCACTACCCTTACCCAGGATTGAGATGGATTCGATGAAAAAATTCAAAAATGAGCATTTTTTTATTCACAGTCTGAATAAAAAAGAGGGACGATCCCCCGAGGAGATCGTCCCTGATTAAGAAAGATGTAATAAAAATTAAGATGCTACCACATCTATCATTGCACCAAGAATAGTATTCCAGGTAGCTGGATTTTCCAAAGTTGAATTGGGGAACATGCAACCATCCCAGCAAATATGCTTGATTTCACGATCCTGAAAATCTTTCAACCAGTAACTGGAACAACGGGTAATGTCTAATTTCCCGTTTGGATCATCTGCCGGGCAATGCTTGCCAGTCTTATCATGTGATCCTGCTCCATGGACCTGACCATCATTTTGTGCGACATGAAAATCTATAGTCCAAGGGCGCAACTTATCTGTCATCTTCTCGTAGGCAGCATAGAATTCTTCGTCGGAATATCCATCATGCAGAAGAGCATGCTCAGGGGCATTGTAGCCCATGAGGTATAAATAGGTGTGTGCAAGATCTGCCTGAAAGCCAAGTGTCTCAGGTTGGCCAACACCTTCGAGCAAGTCCAGCACATCTTTCCAACTATGCATGCCAGCCCAGCAAATTTCGCCTTCAACAGCAAGACGCTCGCCATGATCAGAAGCAATGGCAGCGGCTTTTTTAAATGTATCGATAATTCGAGCAGTGCCCTCACCGGGATTGGATTTCCACTGCTCGACTCCAAATTCAGCAGAGTCGATACGAATAACTCCTCCCTTGCGGGCACCATGGTCATTAAAGACCTTGGCAATACGACATGCAACTTTGACCGCATCGAGAAATTTACCCTGTTGTTCATCAGTCCCCATAGCGGAATCCCCAACAGTGCCTGGCCAAACTGGAGCAACCAGCGATCCAATATCAAAGCCACGCCCAGCAATTAAATCTGCGATTTCTTTTAATTGATCATCACTTGCCTCAGGGTCGGTATGAGGATGAAAAAGAAAACAATCAACACCGTCAAACTTGCGACCATTGACTTCCGCATTGGCGGTAAGATCGAGCATACGTTCCAGACTGAATGGAGGTTCTTCGCCCTCGCCGTCGCCTTTACCGACAAGACCGGGCCACATTGCATTGTGAAGTTTAAGAGATGATAGGCTCATATGTATATGTAATACTGGGTTAGGGTTGCTAAAGGGTGCATTTGTTCAAGAAACCGCAAGAGATTCAAGAAAAAAGAAGCAGAATTAATTAAGTAAACTAGTCCATGATAAATCCATTTTTATTTGCTAAACTCGATTGGATGAACGAATCTTTATCCCATGAAAGCAAATTTAGCCCTTCTTCTCTCAACTATCCTTTTTACTTTTTCGCTTGGATCAGTCTTGGATGCCAAGAAAAAATCTGAGTCTCTTTTTCCCGCCAAGCTCTTGGATAGTGATGGAAAAGAAGTATCTTCAAATGTTCTGGATAATAAAATTGTTGGCATTTATTTCTCAGCCCAATGGTGCCCTCCTTGCCGTCACTTTACACCCAGCTTGGTAGAATTTCGGGATAAAAATAAAAAAGATTTTGAAGTGGTGTTTGTATCTTCCGACCGCTCACCAAAGGACCAACTGGCGTACATGAAGAAATACAAAATGAATTGGTACACCATCACCCACGGCAGTGATGCGGCTAAGGATTTAAGCAAGAAATACGAAGTTCGCGGCATTCCCTCTTTGGTCATCGTAGACAAAAATGGTAATACAATTACTAAAAATGGAAGGGGAGATGTTTCCAAGAACCCCCAAAATGCGTTGTCGGGGTGGAAGAAAAGTTCGTAATTTCTTAAGCCCAGAATTTTCTTCTGCCCATACAGAAGACCTTACGCTATTTTTGGTGGAAAGTGGCGAAAACAGATTTTTGTGTAATTGGTGGCGGGATCGTGGGACAAGCCACGGCTTACCGACTAAATAGAAAATTTCCTGACCGATCGATTCATGTGATCGAAAAAGAAAACCATTTAACAGAGCATCAAACGGGAAGAAATTCGGGCGTTTTACACTCGGGCATCTACTACAAACCAGGTTCACTAAAGGCCAAGAATTGCCGACTTGGGTAAGTGGTCGATGAAACACTGGAAAATGGGCTGGAGAGAAATGTGGCGATCTTTTTCCAAAAAAGCATATGGCAAAGCCCTGCAAAAGCTAGTTCCTGCGATCGAGGCATAACATCTATCCTTGGCACCTACTGGTATACGGGCCCAAGCAGTTGGAAGGAACGGTTCTTTAGTAGATGATTTCCTTATTCAAAAAAGGACCGGATCATCAATGTTTGCAATGCCTCCTTCCCTGCAACTACAGCATCCCTAAGCATTGCAGAGGAAATAATCACAAGCTTCCAGTAGTTGCTCCTCCAAGGGCAAAATACATTAACAATGGGAATTCTCGTTGAATAGATGGGAAGTACTTGGCATTTATGATCGTTCATATGAATTATAAATATTTCAAAGGCCTTATTGCCTTTTTCATGTTTCTCAGTGGATCCTCCTCCTATGGCCTATCCGGCAAGGATCCAGAAACTTTAAATGAGATTACAGTTACGGGTTCTAGCATCCCTGAACTTGACCTTTCTCGTTCATCGATTTTAACCAAGAATCAAGTTGAGGATCGTCAAATTGACAACTTAGTCGATTTGTCTGGAATTTCTCCTAACCTACATATTAACAATAATTCCATTCAGTCATATGGAGACATCATAGCCATCCGAGGAATCGCCAATACTCAATTATTCGGACCTGCGGGCGTTCAACTTTACATAGACGGCATACCGCAAGCTGATATCTCCACTTATGCTGCAACTTTGTATGATGTGGAAAACATTGAAATTTTAAGAGGTCCCCAAGGACATAAATTCGGTAAATCTGTTACGGGAGGTGCCATCAACATCAAAACCCAAGCTCCGAGCGATCAACAAATTAATAGACTCTCTGCTTTCTACGGAACCTTTGATACCCAAAAATATAATCTCAACAGTAGTGGTCCCCTAGACCAAGATGGATTTTCTTACTCCATAGCTTTGCAAAGAGCATTATCAGATGGTTATATCAATAACACTTCCGGTAATGCCGATACTTCTGAGACTTGGCACGGTTCGCTTCGATTCTTTTTAGACATAGACAATGGCACCAAGATCGGCTTTGGAACAAATTTTGAAAAGCACGAACTGGGTGCTCAACCACTTGTTTTAAGAAATGGTGGTAATTTTTATGACAGAGCGAGTGATTTCGATGAGTCAACTGAGATAGACCGAAACCAGCAATTTTTAACTTTTGAACATGAACTCGATGGATATAGCTTTTTTTCAATCAGTAATAGAAATGATTGGAGTATGAATCCAAATCGGGTTGATTTGGATATGTTAAATTTCAGAGCAGCAGAATCAACGATCATTCAGGAACAAATTGAGTGGTGTCAGGAATTCAGATTAGAATCTGAAGAAGGATCAGAAATCGATTGGGTTCTAGGCTCTTTTTATTCTGATAGTGAAATCAATGGAGAGGCAACTCGTTGGTTCCTCACTGGTTTTCCTGCACCATTTGATCAAGATACACAAACAACCAATTATTTGATCGAGTCAGAAAATCTTGGAGTTTTCTCCTCTATCGGAAAAAATTTTACGGAAAAAGACCACTTTTCACTAGGTTTACGTTTTGATAACTATAACAAAAAGATGACAAGGGTTAAAAGTAGCCAACTTGCTGCTCCATCTAATATAAATAACACTAGCGACTTCTCAGTCTTTTCTCCTTCAACTCAATGGGAGCATACTTTTAATCAACAGATTACTGGACTAGCCCGCATTACATATTCTGAAAAGCCGGGAGGATTCTCAGCTTATACTGATACAATGCCAACCTTTTCCGAGGAGGAAACTCTTGCTTACGAGATCAGCCTCCTTTTAAATCCTTCCAAATCTTGGGGACTCAACATCACAGCCTATCTTAACGAGATAGAAAATTATCAATTTGAACTTCCTGATGCCTTAGATCCGACTAATTATTATGTAGCTAATGCTGATGAGGTCACAGCTCAAGGGATTGAAATCGAAGGCTTCGTAAAGCCTTCTGAAAATTTTACATTTTCTGTTGCTTTTGGGCTCTGTGATTCTCAATACGATAAGTTTGACGGTTCGGGATTAGTTGGTGAGCAAGTATCCTTTATCCCTAAACACACTCTTGCTCTTTCCCTGAACTATGAATTCGATAATGGACTTCGTGGGCAAATTGGAACCAAGACTATTGGCGACACAAACTATTGGAATTATGCAGGTGACAATCCCAATGATAAGATTGAAAGTTATACCTTACTGGATGCCAACATAGGTTACGACTGGAAATCATGGAGATTTAGTCTTTTTGGCTTAAACTTAACTGATGAAGAATACTTTTCTTCCTTGGTAAGTAATCTGAGAAATCCGCCAGTTATAGCTGACGCTCCGGGTGTAGCAGGCTCTCCCCGCGTAATTGGGCTCAGCATCTCTAGAGAATTCTGATCATTCATTCTTGGGCAATCTTCCGCTTGCCCAAGAAATCATGGAAAGCTAACTTGGTCTAGCTAACCCAATGAATTCATTCCTTAAAATCGTACTACCTTGGGCAATTTCACTAGGAGTCGTTTTTTTCCTAGGATTCTACACAGGCAATCAAAATGCTAAGCCTCCCTCTGGGGGTATTATTAATGAAGCTGTGGAAGGAAATGAAAGGAAAAAAAATACAGTTTCTGGAATTGATAATCATAAGGCCATGCTTGTGGAAGATTTACTAACGATTCAGACAATTACCGAATCCAATCCCCCCATGCCTCCAAACCTGCAAAGGATCATGCAAGGGGGAGACATTGTCGAACGTCTGGGAACCTACCTTGACGCCGTTCGGTCGATGGATCGATCCAATGTTGAACTGGTAGTAAAAGCATTTGAAGAACTCCCGAGTGGGTATGGTAGGCATTTGGAGATGAAGTTATTGATGCGAAGCTGGGCAAATTTTGACCCAGAAGGAGCTCTTGCCTATGCATCCAATTCATTGGATGCAAAGAGTGAGAGAAGGTTTGGGATTTCCGAGGCACTGGCAGGTTGGGCGGTAAAGGATGAACAAGCAGCAATTTCGTGGGCACAGGCAAACCACCCAGGGCCGGACAAAAGTGATAACCCCCTACTGGTTGGAATCGTGAAAGGACTGATAGAAACCGACCTTGAGGCGGCCAACCGGCTATTTCTCGGACTCCCCAGTGGAACCGCTAGGTGGCAGGCTTCTAGTCTCTTGGCCGAAAAATTTTCAACTCAAGGAACAGGTAAGGCAATACAATGGGCAGAAAGTTATCCCAAGGACGATCCCAGAATGAGGGAAACAATCCTTGGGCAAATGGGAGCAAGATTGGCGAGACAGGACTTGGATGCCACGGCAAATTGGGTAAAGTCAATGTCCGATGAACCGGGGGCCTACCGGGTGATGGAAAATCTGATCCATCAATGGGCGAATCAGGACCCTGGTGCTACAGCCTCTTGGATTAATGAATTAAGCGACCCTAAAAAAAGAAAACATGCGATGAAAGAACTTTCAGGTAGGTGGGCAGGGATTGATCCGTCCGCCACCGCGGATTGGTTAAACTCTCAACCACCATCCGTACAAATTGATCCTGCTATTGCCTCATTTGTTTCAAGAATTCAAGGAGTAGACCCCGAAGGGGCCGTGGGGTGGGCATCCTCTATATCTGATCCAGCATTAAGGGATAAATCCTTAAAACAAGCCCTGAACACCTGGCAACAGACCGATCCGGAAAAAGCCAATCAATGGCTTAAGAAAAACGATCCTAATCAAAAATAAGTTTCTATTTTTAACCAGGTTACCAATTACCCTAGGTTTTCGATGATCGAGACGATAGGAAGAAATAAAGCGATTACAATAAATCCCACCACTACCGCCAGGAAAACAATCATCACTGGCTCAATCAAAGAAGTTACACCCGCAACTGCATTGTCCACATCTTCATCATAATTATCGGCAATCCGGGTAAGCATATCGGGTAATTCCCCGGTTTCTTCACCAATCTCCACCATGCTCGTTACCATGGTTGGAAAGACTGGTTCCCTATCCATCTGCACGGCCATAGACTCACCGTCCCGCACGGCGTTATGAATATTGGTCATCGCATTTACAAAAAATACATTAGTCAGTGTATCACCAGTAATTTGCAAAGCCTGAAGGATGGGAACTCCGCTGCTTAATAAAGTACCAAATGTTCTAGTAATGCGGGAGACATTTGATTTACTGACCACATCTTTAACCACGGGAACATGTAAACCCAGCCAATCAAATGCTTTGGCTCCCTGTTTGGTTTTTTTGAGCAGAACAACTCCAGCTATCAAACCGCCCATTCCTCCAAGGACAAGAACCGGATTTGAGGAAAACAAATCACTAATATTAACCACGATTTGCGTGGGTCCAGGAAGGGGTGCACCCCTGAGCATTTGTTCGAATATGGACTCAAATTGAGGAACCACCACCATCATAAGTAAAGTAACAATCGAGACCGCAACAAACATGATCACCGTTGGGTAAATCATGGCAGATTTCACTTTTTTAATCGTACGGATCGATTTTTCCTGAAATTGGGCGAGTCTAGTAAGAACAAGATCAAGCACACCACCCGCTTCCCCAGCCTTGACCATATTAACATAGAGCTTGTCAAAAGTTTTGGGATACATGGCCAGTCCATCCGATAATGTTCCTCCGGAAGAAACTTTTTCCGCAACCGTTTCGAGCATGGTTTTGAACTTTGGCTTCTTTTCCTGCTGTTTGATCATTACTTCCAAGCTCCTCAGCAATGGCAATCCAGCCTGGATTAAAGTGGACATTTGCCTAGTAAAGACGGAGATGTCCTCGTTAGTTGGCCCGCCACCTATCTGGATATCAAGAAGACTGCCTTTGCTTTTTTTCTTTTTCTTCTTGGCCGATTTTTTTCCCTTGGATGCGGGGGCGGATTCCTCGGCACTTTTATTGGAAATGTCCATCTTCGGAGCACTGGGCTGAACGGGTGCTCCTCCTTGCAAATTCAGCGAAGTAGGCGTCAGGTTATATTGGGCAAGAATATTACGAGCATCAGTTTCATCAGCTGCCTCAAAGGTTCCATCCACTGAATTACCAGATGGATCGGTAGCTACATATTCAAAAATTGCCATAGTTAAACTCCTTACACATTGCCGGGAAATCAGGTATATTTCAAGACTTCCTCTACGGTAGTCTCACCATCGAAAATTGAGCGCAGTCCATCTTCTCGCAAAGTACGCATTCCTTGCTCGATTGCTTTTTGCTTAAGGACCAAGGTGGCCGCCCCTGAATTAATTAATTCCCGAAAAGAATCTCCCACTTTGATCATTTCAAACAGACCTGTTCTTCCTCGGTAACCACCATTGCTACATGCATCACAACCGGAGCCAAAATAGAATTTCCTGCCCCCCAAGTCATTTCGGGTAAGGCCTAGGTTTTGCAACATCTCATTTTTGGGATCAAATTCCTGCTTACAGCTTGAACAAATTTTACGGACCAGTCGCTGGGCGAGGATAAATTCAAGGGATGCAGAGAGTAGAAAAGGTTCTAAGCCCATATCGATCAATCGGGTAATCGCACCCGGAGCATCATTGGTATGGAGAGTACTAAGCACAACATGTCCGGTGAGAGATGCTTGCACTGCGATCCTAGCCGTCTCAATATCCCGAATTTCCCCAACCATAATCTTATCCGGGTCCTGCCGGAGAAAGGCACGTAAAGCCCGGGCGAAATCAAGACCTACCTGATGATTGACCGGCACCTGCATGATTCCCTCAATCTCATACTCCACCGGATCTTCCGCAGTAAGGATCTTGGTGTCTATTTCATTTACCTCGCGAAGGGCACTGTAAAGGGTGGTAGTTTTTCCAGAACCAGTCGGTCCGGTGACGATAAAAATACCATTGGGTCTACGTACCGCTCCCCGGATGCCGCCTTTGACATTTTCCGGTAGACCTAAATTATCCAAGTCTAGGTTGACCGCGGATTTATCCAGTACCCGCATAACCACACTTTCGCCAAACTGGGTGGGCAGAGTCGATACCCGCAAATCCACTGCCCTTCCCTCAATGGTCATTTTGATACGACCGTCTTGGGGAATACGGTGCTCAGCAATGTTGAGTTCTGAAATAACTTTCACCCTGGAAATTACCGGTAAGGCTAGGCTTTTGGGAGGAGGAGACATTTCGTATAATGCACCGTCCACTCGGTAACGGATACGGAATTCATCCTCGAATGGCTCGAAGTGAATATCAGATGCTTGGGCACGAATTGCTTGTTGAATGACCAAATTGACAAAGCGAATAATAGGAGTCTCATTGGCCGCATCGACAAGATCACTTTCTTTGGTATCGTCTAGGTTCTCAAATTGATCCAGACCGACATCACCAAGAAGGTCATTCATCGAGGATTGTTCTTCGCTGTAGTAATGATCGAGCAAAGAGGCAACCATCTGCGGGTCGCACACCACGATATGAATCTCCATGTTAAGAGCAAAAGTAAGATCATCAATGATGGAGGCATTGAAGGGATCTAGGGCTAGAAAATGCACTCCTCCTTCTGATAGGTAAAGAGGAACCACCCCATATTGACGGGCAGTTTCTTTGGGAATGGCAGCAAGGACATCAGGATCAATTTCTCCAACTTCTCCAACCTGTAATTCATTACCCAAGTATTGTGAAATTAGGGAAAATAAATCTTCACGCTGAATAATTCCTGCATTAATTACAGCTTCAGCGAACGAACGTTTTCCATCGATCACATCTTGGTCAAATAATTCGTCCAGACCATGCTGGGAAACGCCCTCAACCTCACGAAAAAGGTCCCTGATTTCAGCATTATTATCGAGGTACAACATGTTCTGCTTACTCCTCCTCCGTGGTGACCATGAGTACTTCGTCTAGAGTAGTGATACCGGCCAAGACTTTGCGGAATCCATCGTTGCGCATCGAACGCATACCCATCTCCCTAGCCTTCTTGCGTAATTCAACAATACTTACATTATTGTAGATCATTTCCTCAATCTCCTGATTGACCACAAAAATCTCAAACACGCCTTTTCGTCCTCGATAACCCTTCTCTCCACACTTTGCACAACCGGCACCCTTCATGAATGAAGCACCTTCTGCCTGTTCCTCATTGATTCCAAGCACTGCCAGTTCGGCGGATGTTGGCTGGTATGGGCCTTTACAGTTCTGACAAATTGCTCGGACAAGACGCTGGGCAAGAGCCGCACGTAGGGAGGCCGAGACAAGAAAAGGTTTCACCCCCATATCAACTAACCGGGAGACCGCACTGGGGGCATCATTGGTATGTAATGTACTAAATACCATATGGCCTGTGAGCGACGCATTGATGGCAATCTCTGCCGTTTCCAAATCTCGAATTTCCCCAACCATGACAATATTAGGAGCTTGCCGGAGCATCGCTCGGAGGGCAGCAGAAAAGGTCATACCCACCTCTGTTCTAACCTGAACCTGGTTAATCCCAGGCACCTCATATTCTACCGGGTCTTCCACGGTAATGATTTTGCGATCCGGCTTATTAATCGCATTGAGTGCGGAATAAAGCGTGGTTGATTTACCAGAACCTGTTGGTCCAGTGACCAAAAAAATGCCATCTGGCATATTAATCACTTTTTCAAAAATTGTCTGGTCATCAGAAAAGAAGCCTAATTGGGGAAGCCCAAGGCTGAGACTCTCCTTGTCCAAAATCCGCATAACAATACTTTCCCCATGGACGGTGGGCAGAGTGGATACACGCAAGTCGATGACTTTTTCTCCGACCTTTACATTGATACGACCATCCAGCGGAACCCGCTTTTCGGCTAGGCTAACATTGGCCATTAGCTTGGTTCGCGAAAGAATAGATGGTTGTAAACGTTTTGGAGGATCTGGTTGCTCAATTAATTTCCCATCGATACGGAAACGGATACGGAATTTTTTCTCAAGTGGTTCCATATGTATATCCGAGGCCCGTTTTTCCAGAGCATCTTTAATAACTGAATGGACGAATTTGATAATCGGGGCATCTTCTTCGCTAACATCCTCCGGGCGGGTATTGTCTTCAATCTGAACATCGCCCTGCCCCAGTCCATCAAAAAAATCTTTTTCTTTCTCCTGCTCATTTAATCCATAGAGCTGGTTTATAGTATCGAGAACATCTCCACGGTATGCCACTCGGGGATTCACTGGTTTGCCTAGCAAGTGACCAAGGTTGTCAATTGCATCTTGGTCAAGGGGATTACCAAGCACAACATCCACCGATGAACCATCCGTGCCTAGCGGAATAGCCTCGTACAAACGGGCATGATCCGGGTTAACCAGACTGAGCACTTCAGGGGTTAGGCTGAGCGTGGACAAATCAATCGGGTCCATGCTTAGTTCTGCACTCAAAAAATTTACCACTTCATCGGTGGAAAGCCCTAATTTTGATAGGAGTAAATTAAAGAAATCCAGACCGGAATCTCCTGATGATTCATCAGACCCTAACCCCTTTGCTTCAGCGAGGGTTTGGTCGAAAATCTCTTGAGTAACAAGCCCCTGCTCTTTGAATGCTTCGGTCAGGTATTCTTCCGTTGCGTTCATCGAGGTAAAAAGAGGGTAAAAAAATCAGGATTACCTGCCCAGACCCATGAGAAATTCCGGATTATTCTTGGTCTTTTTCACCCGCTGGATGAACATCTCCATCGCTTCGGCGGGCGGAACTCCTTTCATGGACCGGCGAAGGGCGTAAATTTTGCTTAGTTCATCGGGATGATAGAGCAATTCTTCCTTTCGAGTTCCACTTTTTTCAAAATCCAAGGCAGGGAATATTCGTTTATTGGAAAGTTCACGATCCAAGTGTAACTCCATATTTCCTGTACCTTTAAATTCCTCAAAGATCACCTCATCCATCTTACTTCCCGTTTCCACCAATGCGGTGCCAAGAATAGTCAGACTTCCTCCACCCTCAATGTTTCGGGCCGAGCCAAAAAACCGCTTTGGTCGCTGCAACGCGGTAGCTTCAACCCCACCGCTGAGGATTTTACCGCTATTTGGCATGGTGGTATTGTAAGCACGGGCAAGCCGGGTGATAGAATCTAGTAAAATAACCACATGTTGTTGATGTTCGACCATTCGACGGGCTTTCTCGATCACAATCTCGGCGGCATGAACATGACTCTCGGCACTTTCATCAAAAGTCGAGGCAATAACTTCTGCATCAGGTACCTGTCTTCTAAAATCAGTCACTTCCTCCGGACGCTCATCTACCAGTAAAACAATCAAATGGGCATCGGGATTATTCTCCCGTAAAGCCCGGGCAATGCCTTGCTGCAATACTGTCTTACCCGTTCTTGGCGGGGCAACAATGAGACCACGCTGACCAAAACCAACCGGGGAGACCAGATCGACCACCCGCATGGCTACATTATCCCACTCCACTTCCTGATGGGTTTCCAAATACATTCTTTGCAAGGGATAGTAGGGCGTTAGTTCCGTGAAGGGAGTAACCCGCGACGCTTCCTCCGGTGCCAAACCCATTACCTCATCCACTCTCAATAGGATAGGACAACTCGACTCCTCCATTTTAGCACGGATTAATCCTTTTAGGGAGTGTCCGGTTTTAAGTCCATATTTTCGGATCAGGCATTCGGGAATAAAAGCAGACTGGGACTTCAATCGGTAATCTTCTTTTTGTTGAAGCATAAAACCATGACCGTCCTCCATGACTTGTACGATTCCAGACAACGACACAGGAGTCCCGCTTTCCAAAGCAGAGTCTAGAATTCGGTCAACCAACTCTTCACGCAAGGGGGCTGCGGCCAACCCATCGGCAAGATTCAGTTTGGTTACTTTTTCGGTAAGGTCGAGTAGGTTAAGGGCTAAAAATTCATCCAAATCAAGACCCTCATTTCCTGAATCAATCATCGGATTCAGCAACTCATTGATTCCTTCTTCCGTCTTTAAATCCTCCGCTTCGAGCAATTGTCCTATTTCGAGAGGCTTGGCCTCGGTCTCTTCGTAGGGCAACCGTCTTGGTTTTTTAAATTTTTGCTTGCGGCGCATTTTCTTTTTTTCCTGCCAAGTCATCTTTTTTTGCCCAACCCCTTGTGGATTACCAGAAGGTTTAGGATGGGTATGTTTGGGTACACGGGAGGAAGTGCCAGCATCTTGATTTTGCGGACCGTCGTTTTGTTCATCCGTCACCCCATTGTTTTGAGGAGCAGTAGTTTCCCTGTGTAGAGGTTGATCCTTTTCAGACTCACTTTCTGGGCGTGCTCTTTCCTCCTCTTGCTCACTTCCGTCAGTACTAAAGAAGAGTTGACGGTCTGAACTCTCCTCGGTTTGAGGGTTTTCGCCTTTATCAAGTTTATCCTTGCTCTGCTCCTCAACAGTCATTTCAGCTTCATTTTCGGCAGAGGGAACTTTTACGGCTTCAGATTCTTCCGAACTTTTATCATCTGTACCTTCAACGGAGGCTTTTGTCTTTTTAGTACGGGTGGTTTTCTTTACTGGCATATTTTTTGGTTGGAAAGAGGATAAGTTTAAGCAAACGCTGAATTTAGTTTGTTCACTTGTTTAGATAAAAACTCCATAGATGCCCCACCCCATAAGACATAGTCAGCAAGCTCAGCTTTATTCAAAGGTGCAAACTGACTGCGAATTCGCAAATCGGATTCTGGCCTGGATAAGCCACGATTTTGAAGTCGCTTATGTATCATAGGTATCGGAGTAAAAAGAGAAATTGTGTAGGTAAAATGAATTTGCAGACTGTTTTCAAATAAAAGGGGTAGTTCAACCATGCACTTTTGTGAAGGACAGGATTGAACAAAAGAAATCCATTTGGAACGAATGAGGGGGTGAAGTATACCTTCTAGCCACTTTCTTTCCAATTCCTCTTCAAATACTATTCGAGCAATCACGGCCTTGTCAATGCTTCCGCTACTTTTGAGCACGCCTTTGCCCCAATGTTTTACAATTTTCTGCTGTACCATTTTATCAAATGCTAAAATTTCATGTGCCAGCACATCTGAGGAAATGACCGACCAACCAAGTTTTGCAAACAGATTGAGCACACTCGATTTACCACTCGCGATCGCTCCGGTAAGGCCAACCACAGTTTTTTCATTCTTTACAATCATTAAACTCCAAATTCTTTCCATCCTTCCCAATCTAGCAAGTATGTAAAATGACAGATTTTCGAGTATCGTCTTGCCAGTTTTCTTGGCTGAATCATAATGTTCTATTCTTTGGCTGGTAGGGTATCCAAGTGGCTAAAGGATGCGGACTGTAAATCCGCCCGCTTCGTGCGTTCGTCGGTTCGAATCCGACCCCTACCACCACTTAAGTCTACAACTCATAACAAAAAGAAAATCAGACTTCCCTTGGTCACTTGAAAAGCAAAATCTTGAAATAAATCAT
>OMJS01000086.1 GCA_900299365.1 Opitutales bacterium | reverse complement strand
GTCAGTGTCTTAGCACCAACTTTAGTATCGGGTGTTTGGTCTTGAAAGTCGTCACTATCGTCTGTTGGAGTACCATTGTCGTTGGTGAAAGTTGTGCCCGGTGTAATACTTTCATCATTACGCCAATCGAGATCCTGAAACAAAGCATCAATTCCGCGTTGGTTAGCTTGGCTCAAATCGACCATAACGAAAATAGTGTCGATTCTAGCCATAGGTAAAGGAGTATCTAGTTCGAGAATCATCTTTTCCATTTTCTCTATATCTTGAGGCGTCCCAAATAAGAAAAGACCATTACTCCTCAAATCAGGAATAGCCATGGCATGTTCGGAATATATGGCATCATAAGTAATAGAAACATTAGTATTTCCACTTGAATTTTGTGGGGTAGGTTTGGGAGTTGGAGTCGGAGGAGAGTTTGGTTTTTGCTTAGCTTTAGAGCCAGAACCTACTCCTAACTTGAAACTCATTAACATCTCAGCCACGATTTGGGAATCTGCATGATAAAGAGGAACTAACTTTGACTTGTAGCTAACCAAAGTATCGATATCTAGTTTTTCAAAATAGCTTTTTATCTTATTGGTATCGAGTGGATGACAAATATAGCCCAACTGATCATCACTTCCAGGAATAATGAATGTTGGTTTTACTTGAAATTCATTTTTAAAGTGAGCATCCCAGTTTTCATTAAAAAAATCACGTAAAGCACTCGCATTAAATCTCTTTGGTTCGTACCACTGGACACCTGTTTTTGATTCTTCCTCGTATATATCAACTCGAAGAATAATCTTCTCCATCCGTTGTAAGTTCAACAGTGAATCAGTTATTAATATGGCGTTGGAGTTAGGAAATATAAGAAGAGATGAAACATTTGGCGTAGCAAAAGGATTAAGAATTTCCCTCATCTTTTCCGCAGGAACATAATCCAAAGGGAACATCTTTACATAAATCCTTTGACTTGGTGGCAAAGAACTAGCCGGGACATCAATCCAAATGGGCACATGGGCATTGATCCCAGTGGCAGGAACCGCTTTGAAGAATTGGGAATCCACCTTGGTTATACCGACTCCGTTCATCGCTAATAAACTTTCCAAAGCGAGCAGAGTCTCCCGCTTGGTCAACACATTCATACTATCAAAATTGATTTTTACTTGGGGTAAATTTTGAGGACGTAGAATGTAGCGGCCAGTAATTGTCTGGATCATGTCCAAAATCAGATTAGTGTCCTGATCTCTTAACCTTACTCTTTCTAAAGGCTCATCCAGACCTTCTATATTTTCAATTTCAGAAGGATCAGAAAAAATACCATCCTCAAATGAATTTCCAATATTAGCAGAGGGACTGGGCGGGATGCTATCGACCTGGTCCGGTTCGACCGGTACTTGTGCATGACCAATGATCAGGCCAAAAAAGATAAACAGAAAAATGTGATATATTTTCATTGGTTGATAAACTCGACAGAACTGACCTCAAAAACCGCATCAAAAGTGGTCGGGTCATAAGGTCTTGATTTTGGCGGATAGTTTGGCGTAATTTTCACCTCACTTAAAAACATGTATGGACTTTCCCCCCTAATCAAGCCGGCAAACTCATTAACCTGATCATAGCTCGACCTTTTGAAAGTGATTCGTACCCGGTGCTGGGAATATCTTTCACGCTCCTCGGTATCCAACTCCCGGTAATCCCTAGCAGGAAAAACCTGATCCGCAAGGCTGGATACCCGGTTGCTCAAATTCTTCTTATCGTAGCTCTTATTTTGCTGGGCAATCTTCTGTTCCTCCAAGGCTCGGTCAATACTTGGTTTTAAACGAAGAATCATCTCATGGCTCTCGATAAGTTGGTTAATTTCTTTCCATGATTGAAATCTTTCAATGCCATTTTGTAAAAGCTTCAGACAAGCAACCACGAGAACTATTGCGATAGCAACAACAAGAAGTTTTTGCTCACGGTCCTGCATGCGAAAAAATATTTTTTCGAGGTACTTCATTTGCTAAAGGTCTGGTTGTCTTCCATCTCCGCTTGTGCATTCGGCTGGACTGACTTCGTTTCTTCCAACATGTCGAACTCAACATCAAATGTGGTCGAACCGCCTCCACTTTTAATGTCCCGAAGTTCATCCCCCGACCGGTCCCGACGAACCAATGCGACTTGATTGGTTTCCAACCTCTCAATGAAATTATTCACCGATTCAACATTTCTTCCTTCTCCCTCAATCTTCACATGATTTCGTGTCTCAAAATGGGCATGGGAAAACCATACATGTGGATTATCAACCCCTCCCCCTCGGAAGGTTGCCATCCGACCAATAGTTCCAAACGGATCAATTCCTCCTAATTGATTTTGCTTTAACTTTTCGAGTAGCTTCTGTGATTCCAATACTAATGGTACCTGTGTTCGTTTTATTTGTTCGCTCTGGTTTATTTTCTCCAATTGAAAATCACCAATTTTGACTCCAATCAGTCCAAATACAATTAATATAGCAAAAACCAAACTTAGTTTAATGGATTTCCAACGGGTCCGCTCTTGTCTTCGTCTGGTTTTCTCAGCAATTTTAAAATCTAGGCTTCTTAAATCGTGCTGCCATAGAAAATCTGCGTCCATATAAACATCTTGCTCTAGCTCAAGAGCGGGGTCTTTGCCGACCAACCACTGATGTTCAAACTCAAAGGTATTATCCTCTCGCCTAAAAACTTCACCCCCGACAAGTACATCTGGACAAAGTTCAAATTTTGACAAATCAACCAGACCTAGCAACTTAGACTTAGCTTTCCCCAAACCATCGGTTTCCTCCGATTCAATAGCACGGGAATAAAGGAATTCTGGAACCATTGATCCTGCACCAAAGCATGCAAGGGTCAAAGACTCATCAACTTGAAGAAATATCGCAGTTGGCTCATCATATCTTTTGCCAATCAAGCTGATAAAAGAAGGAAAGACCCGCCGGAATAACTCTAGGTTTTGCCAACCCATCTGGCGTAATTTTCCTAAAGGGGTAGCAAAAAGAAAAGCCTTTTTTGACTCTTCACACAAGTGATATCCCCAAGCCAGTTGATCGGCTGGATAAGGAGAAAATTCGGTCTCGTTTAAAAGGTCCTCAAGGTAATCATCCCATGGAGAAATACTAGCATTCGATTTACTCTCATTTTTTATAGGTGGGGAGGTTGGCAAATTAATAGTTTCACAAAAAAAACACTCTCCGGGAATTCGGAGGGTAATTTCGCGTAATTCTCCCATCGGAAGATCGGAAACGCTATCTTGCTCATCCGACATCAGTCAAATAAAGTAGTTTTGCGATCCATCCTAGTCGATCAAATTTTCATTCTCTCGCAACCTCAAGATCCTGAAGGGGTAATTTAGTTTTTTATTTTGTTCACTTCGAATATCAGCCTTGTTGGCTGGACTTTTGGGCGTCGTTTTTTGATCAACACTCAAAACGATGTGTAATTCAAACCTTGCCTTCCCTCTCTCCACAAAAATTTCAACTATAAATGTTTCATTATTCCCTTTGGTGTATGCTATGGGTGTATCGATTGAGCCAAAGTCTTTATTCCCATATGGGTCATATGCAAGTAACTCATCGTATAATGAATCATCATCTCCAGACATATAGCGGAGAAGAAAGGGCGATGCCTCGCAGATATTTACTTTGCCCTCGTGGTAAAAGGAAAAAGACTTCCGAAAATTTTTCATGTTTTCATTTTCATTCCCAAACTCATCAAAAAACAGACCACTATTTCTAGGATCATCCGGATCGTAATAAAAGCCTCTGATCATTCGAAATTCCTCAAAACTTTGCACATCTTTTCCAGGGGTATAATAAGGTGTAATCAAGTCCTCATAAAATTCATCCTCTGCACCTTCGTCTCTCTTATTATCATCTGCATCCTGCCAGTCCATCCATGCATCATAGAAAGGTCGGCCATCATCTTCATCTACTATTCCCTCTCCACCAGTATGCATGACGGCAAAAATTTCCTTCAATACTTTTTCATTTGTAGAAAAAAGGGGAAGTTTGCCCGATTCTCCTTTAAATGAAACTGACCATTTGACTCGTGAGTCCAAAGGAGACAAATTACTCCAAATAAGCGGATCTCTCCAACCACCGCCGGTTTTTAATGTATTACCATCCAATTGACGGAATTCCTGCATAACACCCACTGTAATATCGAGCAAAGAGTAGGCATGTCGTCGCAAATCATCCCGTTTGTGATATTGACTAACATGCCGAAGTTCCTGAACGGTTTCCTCCATCAGTCGAAGACATAACGCACCCAAAAGTACAACAAGACCAAGGACAAAGACGAGTATTGCTCCTCTCTTTTTGTCTTTTTTTCCTATCATCTTCTGGGTTCCTCCTCTACTCCATTGGGGATAGGCTTTTTAATGGCCAATGTGATGGTTCGTTCTAGTTCTTCCTCTTCCCATTTGAATACAATTTTGATGAAATCAGGTATTCTAAATTTTCCATTATCCACATTTTCCTCCAACCCGGGAACAATTTGCCAATTCTTGTCCTCATCAGAACCATCCTCTTCATCTCCATAATAACAATAAAAGACCTCATCAAAGTAAGGGCTTATGAGAGAACGGAAGAGTTGATCTTCTTCCATCAACTGCAACTTTCCATTTTCGTCCTTTTCCATTTCCTGAAGTTCTGAATACCACAAAAAGAAAAGCCCCTCTCTTTCTGTGAATTGGAGATGGGCATGAACCCGGTTTGCCGGACCATAGGGCCAGAAAAAAAAGGGGGGAGCTTCTGGCAGATAAAACTTGATCAGTGGATCGTCCCTCTCTGAAAACCCGACAGGTCTTGCCAATTCTACCACATCTGTACCTTTGGAGTTATCTTCCGGCTTAGTCGCCTCCTCCAGTACAGCTGTTAAAAAGTGAGCGATTCCATTCACATGGGAATCAAACGCATCACGAGTGGCAGGTCTATTTGCCCATGCCTGAGAAATTGTAACGAGGAGGGCACTTGCTGCCATCAAGACGATTCCACCCACGGCAAGAGCGAGCAATACTTCAATCAATGAGAATCCGTTTGCACGCTTCATTGGCTTGCCCGTCTTCTCATATCCTGATGCTCTTGCATCTTTCTTTTCCTGTCCTCGAGTAATCTTGCTCTTTCAGAGGAAAACTCACTATGCTTAGCCCATGTTGGGCGTAATAAATACATCGCTGATTCACGCTCACCCGGCTCGATCCCATAATCTTCGTTGCCATCGTAGGTCAGGACAAGAGTAACTTGATAAAGATCCAAAACTTCAGTCATCTCTACAAAAGCTTCCCAATTTACTTTTCCCATAGATAGGGACTCCAGTTCTCCTCCTTCCGAAATTTTTTCATAATCTGCAATTTTAAGAACCTCGCTCCTGACCCAAAGGAGGTCCTGTTCCAACTCCCTTGTATCCTTCATTTCTCGGGCTACTCTGGAGGCGACAAAGGCACCATCCACAAGAATAACTGCAGATAGAGCAAACAATGCCAAAGCAATGAGTACCTCAATTAGCATAAAGCCTCGAATGATCTTCATTGTTGGGGAATGATAATTTTTACTCACTCTTCTCGCTTTAAAATGAACCCGGAAAATGGATCGAATCGCAACTCCTCCGTCTCCCCACGAAATCGGATTTGCACCAAAAAGGGAACACTACTTCCATAGTGGAATGGTATTCTATTAAGGACTAACTCATCTTCACCATAAATACTTGAACCTCCATCAGTACCGGACTCCGGGCCGATGGCAGAAAAAACGACTTCCGGAGATTCATATACTTCCTTCCAATCGTTTTTGTAGACTGGATATACGCTCAGCTCACTTCCAATTGAGTTTGAAACTTTAAACAATGCATTTTCTTCATTGTATGACAAAAAAGTCGGGTTCTTGGACTCCGATGCCTCGTAAATCGCATCAAGGATGGCTTTTTTTAGAACTCGGCTTGGCGGTTCAAATTGGGCACCCCTGATAAATGCTCCAACATTTCCCGCAACAAGACCAGCTAAAACTCCTACCAAGGCAAGAACCAGTAATACCTCGATGAGGGTAAACCCATCGGCTTTGTGGTTCCTTGGTTTTTTGATCAAATCAATTGCTTGTGGCAGAGTCCCAATTTCCTATGACCGTTCCATCCGGTGCAGTAGTTGATAAATCAAAACTTCCCGAATTGTTAGTACCTGGATATTGATAAACATAGTCTTTTCCCCAAGGGTCTTTTAAATCGGAAGCACGTTTCACAAATGGAGGAACTCCATTCGGCGGATTTTGGAGGTCAGAAAGGCTTTTTGGATAATCTCCAACCATAGCCAAATAACTGTTAACATAGGCTTCCCCTGTACTATTTACCCATGTCTGGGCGGCCTTTACCTTACCTCCTCCGAAAATCTCACCAAGGTTAGACATAGCTAAGCCTGCAACTATTCCGATAAGGGCAAGAACGATTAAAATTTCCACCAGAGTAAAACCTCTGGGACGACGGGATTTATAAGACAATTCTTGAGGAATTTTGATGGATGAATTCATTTAAAAACTCTAAAGCCTTGGAATAAACATTGGCAAGCACCGACAATTTGCAAAAACAGTTATTTATCCCTTTCCTTTATTCTTGCCTATTAACAGGTTAATTATAAAAAAATTGCATGGCCTTGGCAGATTTTTTACCCGTACTTATTCAAATCCTTATTGCGATTGGGATTGGCGTCGGGATTTTGGTCGCCAGTCATCTTTTTGGACAGCGGGCATCGCGAAGCAAGATCAAGGATTCTCCTTATGAGTGCGGTCTTTCATCTGAAGTAGGAGGAAGTTCTCGCTACTCTGTGAAGTTCTATGTTACTGCGATGTTATTTATTCTTTTTGATATAGATGTGGTCTTCCTCATTCCTTGGGTGCTCACTCATCGCGAGCTATCATTTGCCGGAGTTTCTTTGCTCGGTCCTATGCTTTTTTTCACTTTTATTCTGGTTGTCGGGTTGATATACGAATTAAAAAGCGGTGCATTGGAGTGGGAGAAATAATATTTTTGCTCGCTCTTTCAAGAGGAACAAATTCCTCTGTCCGAATTTTCCAAATGTCGTAAGTCATGCGTGTTGAGCGCTACATTTCAGCTAACCGGGTAATCGATCTTACCAGCCAAGATTTGCGTACTGCTTATGCAGAACTCCTTGGGACATTTAAGAATCTTTTACCATCACCCCACTCCCGCAAGAAAGTTTTAAAGGAACTCATTGATCGCGAGCAGGCCATTACAAGTTATCTGGGCGAGGGCGTTGCCCTTCCTCATGCCCGCGTCAAAATGAAAAGACCATTTGCTTTGGCCATTGGGCGTTGCCCCACTGGTCTATCTTTCGATGGACAAGGAAGTTATGATGAAATCCGCTATGTATTTCTTCTTTTAGCCAGTGAAAATGCCAAAAATTACCTATCTTTTTTAGCAACACTTGCCCGCACCTTTCAGGATAAATCTGTCATGGATCATCTTTGGATGGCCCGGGGTTTATCAGATTTCAAATCGGTTGTTCGTCACGCTTTTGCAGGAACAGATGAAAGACCAGCCCGCCGGAGGACTAAATTTAACAAACTTCTTACTGATGAGGCCGCCAAGATAGCCAAGGCTGCGGACTGTTCGACCATCTTAGTTTTCACCGATGTATTTCCTGCATCTTTAGCACCCCGCATGACATTTCCTGGATTTAAAGTTGTTCTTGCCGGAGAAGGGGTATCCGAACATGAACTCGACCATCACCGAGCACACGCTACCCTAGCCGTTCGTGCTCTCTCCAACTCCAGGCTTTCCCAGCTTCGGGCTGCGATTCTTTTGGGACTGACAAGGGAAATCTTTGGGTTCAAAGACCGAGTCTGTTGCGTAGGTGGTATTCCGCAGAGCGGCCAACTAGACACGGTGTTGGTAGTCGATGTCGATGAGGAATTTGAGTCCGTCATTGGACATGAAGAAGATATGTTACCGACTGGAGTTTCTGCTGAAGCACTGGAACGACTTACTGCTATTGCCACTGATCTCGCCCTCACGGGAAGGGAAGGAAAGTCCATCGGAGCAATGTTTATCTTAGGTGATCATGAGGAAGTTTATAAACGATCGAAACAACTCATCCTAAACCCCTTTCACGGTTATGAAGAAGAGGACCGGAATATCCTCAACCCATTCATGGATGAAACCATAAAAGAGCTTGCCCTGATTGACGGTGCTTTCATCGTCCGAGGAAATGGGGTCGTGGAGACAGCGGGTAGCTTAATCCAGGCAAAAGCCGACAATATCCATTTACCTGGGGGATTGGGAACGAGGCATGCTGCAGCTGCTGCAATTACCAATGCTACCAATTCGATCGCCCTTGTAGTTTCCTCATCTGGTCAGGTAACCTATTTTAGAAAAGGACGAATGTTTACTCTCTTTGAAAAGTCTGCAGGTCGAGCCTTTTAAGGCTTTCATGAGCCCAGTCTTGAATTCTCTTTCACCCAGAATTGGTTTCTTTGGCGGCACTTTTGATCCACCCCATAACGGGCATCTTCAAATTGCTCAAGCTGCAATAAAACAGGCTTCCCTCGATAAGCTTTTGCTCTGCCCTGCCCATCATGCCCCGCTTCGTACCGAGCAATCTCTCTTTAGCCCAAAGCATCGTCTCGAAATGGTCTCATCAATTTGTCAAAATCGACCAAAGATGGATGTTTTAGACACAGAAATCGAATATGGTAAGAGAAGATACTCCTTTGAGACCATACAGGAGATAAAATCCCAATTTCCTGATAATAAAATCTTTTTTATCCTCGGTGCAGATCAATTTTCCCGCCTTTCAGAATGGAAGAATGTCGACTTCCTTGCCCAATCAGTTCACTTCCTTGTATTTGCTAGGCATAGTAAGAATCCGGCAATACCATCCGTTGAGAATATAAATTTTTCATTTATGGATAATGACTTGATTAATATTTCCTCTACAGACATTCGTAAGCATATACATTGCCAGCGATTACCCGTTTCCCTGCTTCCCGTAGAAGTTTCTAACTATCTTAGCACTCAAAATCTTTACCCGCTAGAAAATATTACCACTGCATGAGTACAGTTATTCCCTCCTCCAAGTCCGAATTAAAACAAAACCTCATTCTTTCATGTAATTCCTTACTGGATAAAAAAGCAGAGGATTTGAAACTCCTTTATTTCGGTGAAAAATCTCCTCTCACCGATTGCTTTGTCATTGCCACTGGTACCTCTGACCCACACTTAAAAGCCCTCCGGGATAATTTGGAAAAAGCCCTCAAAGAAAATTCGGTACAAACTTTATCCCGCGAACGGTTTAAGCCAGGCGGTTGGTTAATCCTCGATGCAATTGATTTTGTGGTTCATCTGTTTTCCAAGGATCAGCGGGAGAATTATGCCCTTGAACATCTTTGGAAAGACGCCAGTGAGGTTAGTCTTTCCGAATTGGGAATCAAATAGCTACGATCCCCAATTTATTTACCTTGCCAGTAATGCGAATAAATATCAGCGAATCCCTTGGCTGATATAATCGTAAAAGTATCGATTTCCGTTCGAGTAAATGGGGTACAGCCAACCGGCTGATTCATCCGACCAGAGGAAGGGCCAGACGCTCTCTTTCGTCCACAACCATTTTTCTTCAGGCATCCATAACCACAAACCTCCCCGAGCGTCTCCTTGGACATACAGCCACCCTAATTGAAGATGGTATATCCAGTCATTTCTTGAATTTGGTAGGTAGATTCCTAACCAAGTGGATTCTCTCCATCCACCATCCATTTCTAAATCCGCAGACCACCATTTCCCCAGTCCGCTTTCCTTGCCAACTCGGTACTCAAGAAACTGCCCCGTCGTTGTGCCGGCTAGATTCTGTGCATATGCTTGGTAGCGTATGTTTTGCCCCTCAGTAAAACCTTCCAGCGAATAAAACAGTTTTTCCCCATCAATCATCTCCCACGAGCGAATGGATTCATCGATCAAAACCCCTGCTTCATCAAAGATCAATATACCCACCTCAATATTTTCGATCCCTCCAGATGATAGGATTTGGGCTCCAAATACCAGTGTCTCGTTTTGTTCTTCTACTATAAGGGTTCTAATAATTGGGGTCTCCGGATAATTCCACCTATCCAATGGATCAAATCCATGTGCCTGTTCGATCGAATCTTCATATCCATCCCCATCATCGTCAGAGTCGTAATGATCTTCGGTCCCATCTCCATCGAAATCTTCCACCACATTTAATACAGAAACTGTAAAAAGTTTTTCATAGTACGCACCATACTGATCCGTAACCCGAACCAGAATCGGAACTTCTACTGGATCGACCTCATAATCAAGCGGTCGTAAGGTGGTCAGTGTTCCCTGTGGGTCAAGGTGTAAATATTCCGGTGTGTTCAGCTGAGAAGCATTATCTTCCGTACTGTTATCCTCCAAAGATTGATAGATCTCTTCGATACCGACAAAGCTGTAAGTAAGTGCATAACCTGGATTTGGGTCCATCCCTTGAAAAACACCCACAATCGTACCATTAGGCTCATTTTCGTATATGCTCAGGTTGCCACCGCCCATCACATCTAAAGCCGTAGGTGATAGATTAATCACCTCGACCTCACGGGTCACTTCCTCGGCCATATTTCCTGCATCGTCTGTATAATTATAAGTAAGCACATACAAACCGGGAACACTTGTATTTACCTCTCCACTGGCAACAATCACGCCCAATCCATCCACCGCATCACTCCAACTCGCATTAGCGTCGATGTAGGGATTGCCAGCTTCGTGGGTGATATTGCCCCCCCCATTTAGGCTGATTATTGGTGCAGTTGTATCTACCACATGAACCGATCGGGTGACTATCTGGGCCACATTACCTGCTGCATCAGTATAATTATAAGTAAGCACATACAAACCGGGAACACTTGTATTTACCTCTCCACTGGCAACAATCACGCCAAATCCATCCACCGCATCACTCCAGCTCGCATTGGCATCGATATATGCCACTTCAGCCTCATGGGTAATATTGCCATCCCCATTTAAGCTAATTATTGGTGCAGTTGTATCCACCACAAGCACTGTACGGGTAACTGTCTGAGCCACATTACCTGCTGCATCAGTATAATTATAAGTAAGCACATACAAACCGGGAACACTTGTAT
>OMJS01000085.1 GCA_900299365.1 Opitutales bacterium | reverse complement strand
GTTTACGGAATTCCCAACAAGCAGATTCCCAATCTTTACTTCTCCCCGAGCCTTTAGAGTTTGATGGTATTGACAGTTCTAATTTGCAGGCAAGTTTGAATAAGTTAAGAAAACTGGGCTTTGTCTTGGAAGAATTTGGGAGAAATTTTTACCGTCTGGAAGGATGCCCTCACTGGGTTGATCCCGAAAAGGCTGCTTCCTATCTACGCGATTTTCTAGAGATTGCTCGCGAAAATGAGGGAAATTTACAAGTGGAATCTTTTGTTAGGCAGGCTATGGAAAGGCAGGCAAATTACAGCCATGAAACCAAGGGAGGATTTTCTGATCGCGAAATAATCGAATTAACCGAAAAATTATTAAAGTGTCGCAATCCCTATGTCTGCCCAAGGGGAAGGCCAGTATACTTTGAATTTCCGGTCAGGGATTTTGAGACTCGATTTAAGAGAAAACTTTGATTCATATTAATAAATAGATTAGCCAACCAATGTCAGAAAAACATGAAAATTCATTCCATAATTTCTTATTCTTTTATTTTAGCTCTTGCGTGGGGCAATTTTTCCTGCACCCCTGCGGAATTGAGTAAAAAGGCGTCACAAAAACTTAAAACGGGAGGAGATTACATTACCGAAAAGAGCAAACTTGCCTACGAATCGAGTAGAGAGGCACTTGGACTAAAAGAAGAAACCCCTCCGCGATCTTCCAAACCGATGACGATATCCAAGAGAGTATTCGGTCAACTCGAAGATGGATCAAAAGTTCATGAGTTTCGCTTAATTAATGAGCGTGGTATGGAGGTCAGTATTATTGAATATGGGGCATCCATAAGGGATATTATTGTGGAGGACCGAAACGGGAAAAAAGAAAATGTATCCTTAGGCTTTGATCACTTGCAGGACTATGTGGATAAAAGCCCATACTTTGGATGTATTGCCGGTCGCTATGCTAACCGAATTGCCAACGGAAAATTTTCTCTCGACGGAGAGGAATTCCAGCTTGCCACAAATAATGGTCCCAATCATTTACACGGAGGAAACCTTGGTTTTGATAAGAAAGTATGGACGGGTACACCTCTTGAAAATGATTTGGGAGTAAGCCTAACTTACCGTAGTCCGGATGGAGAGGAGGGATATCCGGGTAATCTTTCCTGCACGGTGGTTTATTCCTTATCCGAGGACAATAAGCTAAGTGTGGCAATCGAGGCAGTTACCGATAAACCAACGGTTGTTAATCTTACCAATCATACCTATTTTAATTTAGCCGGCGAGGGTGATCCCACGATTTTAGATCATTTACTTACTCTTCCTGGTACTACTTTTGTCGCCACAGACACGACCAATATACCAACTCATTTGCAGCCAGTTGCTGGAACTCCTTTTGATTTTCGCTCGGCTACCGTAGTAGGAGCTCGAATTGGTGCTGATCATCCTCAGTTAGTTGCGGGTAAAGGGTATGACCACACTTGGGTAGTTCCAACTGGGAAGGAAGGTCTGGCTCACGCTGCGACTCTTTATGATACAGATAGTGGCCGGGTACTGAAGCTTTTTACCGATCAGCCTGGCGTTCAGTTCTACAGTGGTAATTTTTTGGATGGTTCTCTAACGGGGGTTGGTGGTAACTCCTATCCCTTGAGGTCGGGCCTTTGCTTGGAGCCTCAGTTATATCCGGATAGTCCCAATCATCAAGGGGAAGAGGGCTGGCGAAATTGTGTACTTCGCCCAGATGAGACTTATCATCACCATTCAGTATACGAATTTTCCACAAAATAAATATTCGGATAATTTTCAGGGAAAAGAATCGTACTTTTTCTGCTTAAAGCGTATTATGGCATATTTCATGCCATTATTGCTCGAACATTTGTTAATTTAAATGACTCAATTAAAAGAACCACCTTTCACTACTACTCAAGAATGTGCTGATCCCCAGCTTGTTGAGGAACTAAAAGAATCGATTATTAGACAACTTAGATTGAATCTTGCTCGCAATTCGGAAACAGCGTCCTCGCAGGAAGTATGGACCGCTGTGTGTCTTGCCGTAAGGGAAAGAATCATGGAGCGCTACATGAGTACCCAAAAGGCTCATGTAGCAAAAGATACCCGTCGAATTCATTACCTGAGTCTCGAATACTTGATGGGACGTTTACTCAATGCCAATCTTTGTAATCTTGGTATTCGCGATTCCCTCGAACAAGCCCTTGATGAGCTAGGTTATGAATTGCCAGAACTCTGCGAGGAGGAGCATGATATGGGTCTTGGAAATGGGGGCTTAGGTCGACTGGCTGCATGCTTTCTTGACTCTATGGCCACTATGGATCTCCCCGCAATTGGCTATGGTATTCATTACCAATATGGTTTGTTCAAGCAGGAATTTGAAAACGGTCGGCAAATGGAAAAGCCTGATGATTGGAGGCGTTTTGGAAACCCTTGGGAGATTGCTAGACCCCAATTTATACAAAAAGTCAAGTTGTATGGTCATGTTGAGCATGATTACGATGACCGTGGAAATTACCGTCCCCGTTGGGTTGGTGCTAGGGTGGTTGATGGATTACCTTTTGATGTGGCCATTGTGGGTTACGGAGCCAAGACAGTAAATTTCCTGCGTCTTTGGGAGTCTAAAGCATCTGAAGAATTTGATTTGGATGTCTTCAATCAGGGCGGTTATGTGGAGGCGGTTCGAGAAAAAGCCACTGTAGAGACAATTTCCAAAGTCTTATATCCTAACGACGAGACGGAGAACGGAAAAGAACTGCGTTTGGTTCAGCAATACTTTTTTGTTTCCTGTTCTTTGAGGGATATTATTGCCAGATACCGTAGGTCCCACGATGGGTGGGATGCATTTGCCGACAAAGTAGTAGTCCAACTTAATGATACTCATCCAGCGGTTGCGATTCTTGAATTACTAAGGATTTTGGTTGATGAAGAAGAAATGACTTGGGAAAATGCATGGTCTTTGGTTCAGCGTACCTTTGCATACACAAACCATACTCTTCTGCCCGAAGCCCTAGAAACCTGGAGTGAAGGCTTATTTGCGAAAGTTTTACCTAGGCATTACGATTTAGTCCTAGAAGTTAACCGTCGTTTTCTTGACCGGGAGGTTGAAAAGTTCGCTCCTACAGATGCGAATCGGCGTCACCGCATGGCCATTGTTGCGGATGGTCAAATCCGGATGGCTCATCTCTCGGTTGTAGGGAGCCATTCCGTAAATGGAGTAGCTGCTCTTCACACCAAATTACTCAAGGAGAGACTGTTATCAGAATTTGCAGAAATGTACCCTAAACGGTTTAATAATAAAACCAATGGGATCACTCCTCGTCGATGGCTTGTTGGATGTAATCCAAGGCTTGCCCAATTAGTGACTTCTAAAATTGGATCTGATTGGATTACCAATGCATCTCTTTTGCGCGATTTGGAAAAATATGCAGATGATTGCTCATTTCGTAATGAATTTCGTGAAATCAAAAATCAAAATAAACAAGATCTGGCTAACCTGATCCATAAACGATTTGGATTAAAGCTAGATTCATCTGCTTTGTTTGATGTCCAGATCAAACGGTTGCATGAGTATAAACGTCAGCACCTCAACCTCCTTCATATTTTGACCCTCTACCGCCGGCTCTTACAAAATCCCGATCTTAAAATACCACCAAGGGTTTTTATTTTTGGTGCAAAAGCTGCACCCGGTTATCATATGGCAAAAGTGATTATTCATGCAATCAACCTGGTGGCCCAAAAGATCAATAGTGATTCCCGAATTAATAACATGCTCAAGGTCTTCTTTTGGCCAAATTATGGGGTTTCTGCCGCTGAAAATATTATTCCCGCCAGTGATTTGTCTGAGCAGATTTCTACAGCCGGAAAAGAAGCTTCTGGTACCGGGAATATGAAATTTGCCCTGAATGGTGCTCTTACCATGGGTACCCTGGACGGGGCTAATGTGGAAATTCTGGAGGAAGTAGGGGATGATAATATCTTTATTTTTGGAAAAACCGTGGAGGGAGTGGAAGAACTGAGACAGGCTGGATACGATCCTTTCTCCTTTTACGAAACTGATGAGGAATTGAAAGCAGTGCTTGATTGGTTATCTTCGGACTTCTTTTGTCCTGGAAAAGGTGGGTTAATTTCAGACCTGAGCAAAGGCCTTCTTGACTGGGGGGACCCCTACTTGGTATTGGCTGACTACCGTTCTTATATCGACGCTCAGGACCAGGCAGGTCAGGTCTATTTGGATCAGGAAAAATGGTCAAGCATGGCAATCCATAACGTTGCTGGTTCTGGAAAATTTTCCTCTGATCGAACAATTGGTGAATACGCCAAAGAAGTTTGGAAACTCGACCCTGTATCAGTTGCTTGATTGGTAGAATTTATCTTTTCATTTTTCTGCACTGCGGAATATTCGGCCAACTGTCTGGAGAAGTTGGCTATTCGGATTCCATTGCCTTGCCTTTCGTGCTGGGTGAGCGACTGGAATACGATATGAAATGGGGGTATTTCCCTGTTGGATCAGCAACCATGGAAGTGGTGGCTCAGAATCCCGAGGATTCCAATGGTCCTAAAGTGGTTAAATTCAATGTGCGTACTAATTCATTTGCAGATACATTTTATAAAGTCCGAACATCCATAAGTAGTACAATCGATTCTTCTTTTTCCCGAACCCTGAGGTACGAAAAATCTCAGCACGAAGGAGGTACTCACCGGGAAATTGTTGTGGAATATGATTATAAAAAAGGGGAGGCAAAGTATGTTTTGCAGGGAAATATTCCAAGAATTACCCCAATTCCTGGCCCAGTTTTTGATCCGTTATCCATTGCCTACTTTTTTCGCCTCTACCCCCTGGTGCCAGGTGGAAATCTAAAACTTCCCACATGCGATGGTAAAAGGTTTCAAGAAGTTATGGTAAGTGCTGGTCAACGAGAGCGGATAAAACTTCCGATGGGTGAAATTGATGCGATCGGAACGACACCCGCTTTGGAAAACTTAGGTGGAGTTTTTAATAAAAGCCCAAAAGGAATGCTTAAAGTCTGGTATTCCGATGATGATAGAAGAGTTCCCGTTCGTGTGAGCAGTAAAGTTATAGTGGGTAGTTTTACAGCTACACTAAATAAAGCTACTCCTCCCTTAGAGGGTATAAAATGATGCTAAACTGCGGAAATTAGTCTCGTTCAGGACCGTCTTTTAATAATTCAATAAATGAACGAAGAGCAGGGGTAAGCATTCTACTTTGTTTGTGAATAATTGCGAGGGGACGGTTATGTATACCACCCTCCAGTTTGAAACTTACCAACTGTTTTCTTTCCACTTCATTGACCACCGTGCTAGCTGGCAAAATCGCTAAGCCGGCGTTGATTTCGATGGCTCTTTTGACGGTTTCTACATTATCAAATTCCATCTTAATCGCTACCTCGATTTCAGATTTTGCGAGAATTTCATCCGTTGCTTTGCGTGTGGGTATGTCTTTTTCAAAGGCAATGAATTCCAGTCCTTGCAAATCTTTCATCGCGATCATCCTTTTCTGGCTCAGGGGATTTTCCGGGCTCATCGCCACAATTAATTCGTCGTTGGTAAAAGGAATAATTTCCAAATCTTTTTGAGGCACAGGAAATGCAATCAAACCAAGATCAGCATTCCCATGAAGCACATCATCATATACTAGATTAGCCCGGCGGTATTCCACCCGAGCATTGACTGAAGGAAACTCCTTGAGGTAAGACTTCAGATACGGGGGGAGCACATGCAGTCCAATGCTATTTACCGTTGATATTTGCACGGTTCCGCTTACCACATTTCGCATTTCCTGAATCTCACAATTTAAGCGGTCGTAGAGGTTGAGAATTTGCTTAAAGGTTGAATAGAGTGCTGTGCCTTGCGGAGTCAGGCGGAATTTTTTCTGATTTCTATCAATTATTAGCATCTGATAGTGTGACTCCATTGCCTTAAGCTGTTGACTAACAGCGGATTGAGTAACTTCGTTCAGTTTTGCAGCTTTGGAAAAGCTTTTGCTCTCGACTAAATCGCAGAAGGTTTTGAAATTCTGAATGTGCATTTGCTTATAAATTGAACTAATTTAAAAAATAGCATAACACAAGCCATACTTATATACTTATGATCAGTAGAGAAGATTTTTTGTCCAGATTGGCGGAACTTCGTGCCAAAATAGCAAATGCATGTACAAGTTGCGGGCGAAATCCTGATGATGTTTCTCTTTTACCGGTTACCAAAAACTGGCCGATTGATGCAGTCCGTTACTGTCAGGATGCCAGTCTCTCAAGGGTGGGGGAAAATCGCGTACAGGAAGCCCTGTCCAAACAGGATCAAATCTCAGGAATATCATGGGAATTAATAGGACATCTCCAAAGCAATAAAGTTAACCAAGCGGTTGGCCGTTTTGCTCGAATTCAGACCCTTGATTCTTTAAAATTGATACGTAAGGTACAAACTGCTTCAGAGCGAATCGATCAAAAAACATCTTTACTATTACAAATCAATGCGGGCAATGACCCGGCCAAATATGGCTTTTCCATCGAGGACGCCCCATATGCACTTGATGAAGTGCTTTGTTGTTCCCATCTCCAGGTCGATGGTTTGATGACCATTGCTCCGTATGCTCCGGATGACCCATCGGTTGCCAGGAACTGTTTCCAAAAATTGGTCGATTTACGAGATAAGCTTTGCCAGATACATGGAATTAAGCTCTCCGAACTATCCATGGGGATGTCTGGTGACCTCGAGGAAGCCATTGGCTGTGGAAGTACAATGATACGCGTTGGTTCGGCTCTTTTTGGCACCAGAACCTAAATTCGATTACATAAGATCCCGTAAATCAGTAACAGAAACGGAGAGATTGGCTGCTTCCGATTCCTCAAACACCTGTTTAAGCAATTTTCTTTTTTCATTCTGTAACCCAAGGACTCTTTCCTCGACTGTTCCCGAAGTGATAAATTTATAAACCGTAACTTGCTTATCCTGACCGATCCTGTGGGCCCGGTCTGTCGCTTGGGCTTCTGCTGCCGGGTTCCACCAAGGATCAAAGTGGACCACCACATCTGCCCCAGTCAGGTTGAGGCCCGTACCTCCGGCTTTGAGTGAAATGAGAAAAACGGGGATCGATTCATCCTCCTGAAAACGGTCAACCTGTGCCATCCGGTCGGTTGATGAGCCATCTAGGTAGCAAAAGGGCAGGGAGGTGCTCTCCAGTTCTGCCCGCAGTAGCTTTAACATCTGTACAAACTGGGAAAAAACGAGCATGCGGTGTCCGCCTTCCAGGCAATTATAAAGAAGTTCGCGGAATGCATTGAGTTTACAGGAACGGAAATTTTCCACTTCCGGATCGATCAGTCGTGGGTCACAGCATACCTGGCGCAAACGGAGGAGTTGGGTCAGGGTTTTCATCCGCATGGCCCCCTCACTTGCCCCGGCATTTGCCAAGGTGTCGAGTTCTTGCTCCGCCAATTTTCGGACTCCTTCGTAGCAGTCCTTCTGGTCCTCGGTAAGATTGAGATAGAGCACCTGTTCGATCTTATCTGGCAGTTCAGGAGCCACTTCTTTTTTGGATCTTCTCAGGAGGTAGGGGGCGGCCTGTTTGAGGATGCGTTGTTCGTGCCAGATACGTTCATCTCCACGGCTGCCTTCGGGTAGTTTTGGATGAGCACCGGGTAAGAGAAATTCTAGCAGGGAAAGGAGGTCAGATACACTGTTCTCGATGGGAGTACCGGTGAGCAGCATTCTTCCCTCTGAGGATAAGGAGGAAGTAGACCTGGCATTCTGAGTGCGGCGGTTTTTGAGGTGCTGGGCCTCATCCCCGATCACACAGAGAAAGGGAAAATCTTTGAACATTTCCAGGTCTCGGGTCAGGGTGCCATAGGAAGTGATGACCAGATCAAACTTTCCGATGTAGGAGGGCGTGGTTGCCCGGTTCGGACCATGATGGGAATAAACCAAGAAGGATGGACAGAACCGTTCGGCTTCCCGCCTCCAGTTTTCCACAAGGGAGGCCGGGCAAAGGACCAGCGAAGTTTTGGTGGGACCACCCCGTTTTCGAAGACAGGATAGAAAGGCGAGGGTTTGCAGAGTCTTACCCAGCCCCATCTCATCGGCCAGAATGCCACCCAGTTCATGATCAAAGAGATGAAGCATCCAGGCAGTACCCAGTGCCTGATAGGGACGGAGTGTTTTTCCCAATCCATCCAGTGGCTTCGGTGCTTGCAGGGAAGAAAGGTCGTGCAGGGCAAGCCCGCGCTTTTTCCATTGGGCAGGGGGACGGAAGCGGGGGTCTGCCTCGGTCAGGAATCCTTGCATGGTGGTGGACTGAAAGCGGGAAATGGAGTGGGTGGACTGGGCAAGCAAGGGGGCATCCACCTGTCCGGATGCCTGTCTTTGTATCCTCGCGGTTTTGTCCCGTAATTCTTTGGTCAGTAAATAGGTGTTTTTCCCGTGTTTGAAATGATTCCGGCCAGTGGATAATGCATGTTCAATTAATTCAATTGGTGCATCACCCGCTTCAATCCTAGCATGCACCTCGATACTTTCTTCATTCTCGCTTGCCCCGACGGAGAGGACGGCAGTTCTGATCGTCGATGTATGTTTACGGAAATTATCGGTAAATTCAGCCTCATGATCGAGTTTCAATTCCTCCTGGTGGCAAGCGATGAAGTCGAGCACTTTGGCTGGGTCCCTGAGCCACCACCAGTGACGGTGCGAACGGTCACGAATAAAAGACCAGTCCCTGAGTAATCGAAGAACCTGAGAATATCCGGGATGTTCGGAGCCGGGCAGAATGATACGAAGGTATTCGGTCGATCCTTCCACTTCAATGGGCGGGCCTTTGTATTTTGGAGGATCAGAAGACAGATTTTCTGGGTATAGTTTATCCTCTTCCGCTTTGATCTCCCTTACTTTTTTTGGGGGTTGTTTAGGAGATGGTTTCCCGATGTGTTCAGAAACTCCTTCGAGGCCCGATTCGGTCCATGAAATTGCCTGATCCGGAGAATTGGCTGGAAAGAAGCATTCGATGCGGTCGAGCAGCTTGAGCAGTTCGGCAGCCTGCTCGACATTGAGCTGGAGAAAGGAGGTAAGTTTTCCTCCGCACCATTGAGAGAGGACAAAAAGGGCAGAACGTTCGGCATCGGGCAATGAACCAAGATCTTCTACTTTACATTTTTCGGGGGTAATGCGGGTACCGGAATCGTCTTCCAGTTCAACTTTTGCAGGGATGGCATTGCGTTGAATACACCCGGCAAGGGTGGGGGGGATAACAATCCGCAGCCTCACCCGAATAATTAGGAATTCAAAGAGTGGGTAGTCAGGGCATTTTCCACTCCTTTGCCCGCAGGTCCTCCCCCCATGGCAAAGTCAGGCTTGCCTCCACCTTTGCCCCCAATTTTTTGGGCCAGCTCACTGAGGTGTTCCCCGGCCTTGTGTCCGGTCTCGATCGCAGGACCTGAACATATGCATACCATGGAGCACTTACTGTCTTTCTCGGAAGCAAGCAAAACGACCGATGGTTCAGTTCTTTTATTGATCTGGGCAGTCAGACCACGCAGATCGTTGGCCGAAAGTCCCTCCACAAAGCGGGCAATAATTTTGATTCCATCACGGTCTTTTGCCGAATGAATTAGGTTATTGGCAATCCCTGCCTGATCTCTCTGTTCGACCGAGCGGAGCTTTTTCTCCAACTGTTTGGATTTTGCCTGTATCTGTTCAATCCGGTCAAAAAGTTCGTGTGATTGACAGGCTAAATTCTTGAGTAATTGATTGTATCCAGTGACGCGTTCAGTGGTCCAATCATAAGCGGCAAGCCCGGCCACTGCCTCCAGCCTTCGGGTACCAGCAGAAACTGCCGATTCAGATACGATCCGGATCGAGCCAACTTCCCCTCCCGATCGTACATGGGTACCTCCACAAAGCTCCATGCTCCAACCGCCCAAATCAACCACCCGTACAAAGTCACCATATTTTTCCCCGAAAAACGCGATTACTCCCTCGGGTTTTTCTGCAAAGGGAATTTCGTAGGATTTTAGCTCATCATTACAGATCAGTTTTTCGTTGGCCAGCCGCTCAATTGTTTTCAGCTGTTCGGGGGAAACGGCCTCAAAATGAGAAAAATCAAAGCGCAAACGATCCTTCTCGACCAGTGAACCAGCCTGGCGAATATGATCCCCAAGTACCTTTCTCAGTGCCCAGTGTAAGACATGGGTGGCGGTGTGATGTTGCTGAATGGCAAGTCTTCTTGGCAAGTCGACATCCATTCTTATCGGTGAGCCAATCAAATCCTCAATTTTTTCCGGCTTTGTGATTTGATGTAAGAAACGGCCACCACTATCTTTGATTACCTGAGATACATCCAGTGAATTGCCATCGATGGTGACCGTTCCGGTATCGCCAACCTGTCCGCCCATTTCGGCGTAAAAAGGAGATTTTTCCACAATGAGAAAGCACTTACCTTCCTGTTCTATCCAATCGGTGCAGTGGGAGTTGAAATTTTGAAGGTTTGATAAGTCATATCCGCAAAATTCAGTGGGGTCTGAAGATTCATCGCTTTCATTTACAAGAATATCCACTGACTTATGTGCTTCTCTGGCCCGCTTTTTCTGTGCTTCCATTTCCTTTTCAAACTCGGCATGGTTGATCATAAGGCCGTTTTCGCGGGCCATCAGTTCAGTAAGATCAAGCGGAAAGCCAAAGGTATCATACAATTTAAAGGCAAAGGATCCCGATATTTCGTTTCCCTGAGGTAAATTTTTTGTTTCTTTGGTAAAGAGTTCAATTCCCCGGTCAAGAGTCTTATTGAAGGATTCCTCCTCCGATTTGAGCGTTTTCTCAATTAATGAGGACCGTTCCTGCAATTCGGGAAAAATATCTCCCATCTGTTCGACTAGTACAGGAGCAAGCTGGTAAAAAAACGGATCGCTCAATCCGAGAGTTCTTCCGTACTTTACCGCCCGACGAAGAATGCGGCGCAGAACATAATTTCGATCACTATTTCCGGGAAGTATGCCATCGGCTATAGAGAAGGAAAGAGCCCGCAGATGATCCGCAATCACCCGGAATGCAACATCGATTTCTTCCTGTTGGTCTTTTGGTTTTCCATCCACCGGGAGGGTGGACTGGTAAGTTTTTCCGGAAAGTTCCTCGAGTTTGGCAAAAAGAGGAGAGAATACATCGGTGTCATAATTGGATGCAGGTTTGGAAAAGTCGGTGAAATTACGGGTGGATTGCATCACCGCGGCCACCCGTTCAAACCCCATGCCGGTATCCACATGTTTTGCTTTGAGCGGAGTGAAATTCCCCTCTCTGTCCGCATTAAATTGAATGAAGACGAGATTCCATATCTCGATGCAGAGATGAGAGTCGGCATTGACTAGTTTTCCCTGGCTGTCCCCCTTAACAGTTAGATCCAGATGGAGTTCGGAACAGGGACCACATGGACCTGTCTCACCCATCATCCAAAAATTATCTTTCTTTCCACCAGTGACCACATGAACCGAAGGGTCGAGGCCGGCAGTATTAAAAATTTCTGACCATATTTCATGTGCTTCCTCATCAAACTCGGCCGGGTCTCCCTCGCTTGGATCATAAACGGTCGCATAAAGCCGTTCGGGGGGGAATTTCCAAACATCAACGAGTAGCTCCCAAGCCCACCCGATAGCCTCCTTTTTGAAATAATTGCCGAAAGACCAGTTTCCCAGCATTTCGAAAAAGGTGTGGTGATAAGTGTCAAGGCCTACATCTTCCAAATCATTATGCTTTCCGCCTGCCCGGATACATTTTTGGGTATCAGCCGCTCTGGGGTAAGGAGCTTTTTGATCGCCAAGGAAGTAGGGAACAAATTGATTCATTCCTGCATTGGTAAAAAGGAGATTGGGCGACTCCGGAAGGAGGGGGGAAGAAGGTACAATCTCGTGCGATTTTCCAGCAAAAAAACCAATAAAGGATTGTCTGATCTCGCGTGCTTTCATCTAATCTAGAAAAAGATCAGTGAAGACGGGAAAGGATGGCATCGCCCATTTCCTTAGTGCCCACTGATTCTGCACCTTGAGCAATATCCCCGGTTCTCAAACCTGAACGGATGGTTTCCTTTACCGCATTTTCTATAGCGAGAGCGGCCTCTTCCAATCCAAAACTGTACCGAAGCATTAGGGCGGCACTCAATACCTGAGCACATGGGTTAGCCAGCCCTTTGCCGGCGATATCCGGGGCCGTACCTCCTGCTGGTTCATATAAACCGTATGGAAAACCGTTGGAATTTGTACCTGTACCAAGGCTGGCTGAGGCTAGCATGCCAAGGGAGCCGCAAATAACCGCAAGCTCATCGGATAAAATATCTCCAAACATATTTTCGGTCAGTAAAACATCAAACTGGTTAGGATCTCTTACCAATTGCATTGCCGCATTGTCCACATACATGTGAGTTAGCTCGATTGAAGGATCCAGCTTATGAATCAATTTTGTAACCGTTTGCCTCCAAAGAACCGATGTTTCTAGGACATTTGCCTTATCCACCGAGCAAATTCTTTTATTGCGCAACGCCGCGGCCTTAACCGCAACTTCCGTAATTCGCTCAATTTCACCAGTACGGTATACCATGGTATCAATGGCCTCTTTTTGACCATCCTCGAGAGTTTTTGTACTCTTGGGTTGTCCAAAATAGATACCACCAGTCAATTCCCGTACGCACAAAACATCGATGCCGGCACTGGCCACATCTGAACGCAGAGGGGAAAGATCGGCCAATTCGGGGAACAAATTTCCCGGTCTGAGATTCGCAAAGAGTTTGAACGCTTTCCTGAGAGGCAAGAGAGCTGCCCTTTCTGGTTGTTCCTTAGGAGGCAAATTTTCCCACTTTGGGCCACCCACTGAGCCAAACAGAATACCATCGACGGCTCGACAGGCATCTAGGGTAGCATCCGGTAAGGCATTGCCATGATTATCAATACCTGCACCCCCCACATCGTGAGTGGTTGTTTCACAGGCAAAACCATGGATCGAGCCAGTTTTTTGTAAAACCTCAAGGGCAACAGACATTACTTCTGGCCCGATTCCATCTCCGGGCAGGTTGGTGAAACGAATAGTTTTCATCAAAAAGTTCATAGCTATAATCTAAGTATGTACTCGTGCAAAGAGGAAAAAAACCTGACTTCTTACCAAAGATGTATTCGTTGACAAAAACGACCATTTTGATACATTAGTTTCTTTAATCTCAGTCTAGTCCACAAGGGACGGGCGATTCGCTCGTCTTTTTTTTTTACTTCATTTTAACAATTACAATATTAGTCCCATGAGCAGCGAAATTCTCGCAGTCCTAGAATACATGGAAAAAGAGAAGGGTATAAGTCGCCCCGACATGATCGCCACGATCGAAAATGCCGTCAAGGCGGCAGCAGAGCGTGGTGGTGCTAATTCCGAACCAAGCGAAGTACGAGTGGAGATCAACCCAAAGAACGGTGCTCTTCAAGCATGGACGCTTCTTGAGGTGGTTGAGTCTGTTTCGGATACTGCCCGTGAGATCCATGTGGATAAAGCACGACTTTATGCCGACAATCCTCAGGTTGGAGACATTGTCGAGAGAGAGATGGACCCTGCCTACCTTGGCCGTATCGCAGCCAAAACCGCTGAGCAAGCGATCAAACAAAGACTTCGTCAGTTCGAAAAAGAGCATATTTACGATGAATTTCGAGACCAAGTGGGCAACCTGGTTACCGGGACTGTGCGTCGAAAAGAGCGTGGCGACTTGATTGTCGAAGTTGGAAAAGCAGAAGCTTTACTGCCTTGGCGTGAGCAAGCCCCTGGAGAAGATTGGGTGCCCGGAGAGAGAATCCGTTGCCTGTTGGTTAAGCTTGAACAACAGGGAAGGGGACCAGAATTGATTCTCAGTCGTTCCAGCCTTAATTTTGTACGCAAGCTTTTTGATATGGAAGTTTCAGAAATTGCCGATGGCACAGTTTCTTTGGCCGCAATGGCTCGAGAACCTGGTTATCGTACCAAGGTTTGTGTAAAGAGCACCGACCCCAAAGTTGATCCGGTTGGTGCTTGCGTGGGTGCACGTGGCGGGCGAGTTAAAAGCATTGTCCGAGAAATGAACGGTGAAAAGGTGGATATCGTTCGCTGGTTTGAGGATCCTATCGAACAATTAGTCGAGGCACTTAAACCTGCGGTTCCTCAGAATGTCACCCTCGATCGTGATAAACGTCGAATGTACTTCGAAGTAAAAGAAGATGATCTATCAGTTGCCATAGGTAGGAAAGGCATTAATGCCCGACTTACTTCGCGTTTACTCGGATGGAAGCTCGATATTGGCAAAGTGGTTGTGAAAGAAGTTGGATTTGATGAAAGAAAAGCCAAAGCTGCTGAGGGCTTAACATCCGTGGGTATCGAATTTGAAGTTGCTGACCGTCTCGTCGCTTTTGGTTTGGTCAGTCCAGAGGCGTTCGAGGGAGTCACTCACACTGATTTAGTCGGATTGGGTTTTGATGATTCAATAGCACAGCACATCTTAGAAAAGGTTTCCTCAGATTCATCCAACTCCGAGTCCTAATCCTTAAATAATTTAGGTTAAATTAATTTTATATGAGTGTAAGAATTCACGCGATCGCCAAAGAGACCAATAAAACAAGCAAGGAGGTCATCGAAATCTTGGCAGAGCGTGGGTATGATGTAAAAAGTGCATCTTCCACCATCGATAACATTACTGCACAATCTTTGATCGATGAATTTAAAGAATCATCGGTATTACCCGAAAATTTGGAAAGTCCCAAGGGAGAAGAAAAAACCGAGGTAAAAGAAAAATCAACTGATGTACCTTTTGTAAAAACCAAGCAAGACTTGGACCGGGAGCGTGAAGAAAAAGAAAAAGCTGAACAGGCAGAGAAAGATGCACTTGCCGCTAGCAGGGAAGAGAAAAACAGCCAGTTACCAGAAGATATTGAGATGGTTCCTGAACCAGTTGAAAAAACTGCAGGTGCTGCACCCAGTCTTCCCCCCCCACCTTCCAAGAGTGCCGGTGCACCACCTCCTCCGCCCGTAAAACCTTCCCCAATCGCTGAAAAAACGGCTACACAGCCATCTGATCTTGATGAATCTGCTGGAATCGTAGAAGGTAACCTAGTAATTGTAAAACCACCCATTGTGGTTCGCGATTTTGCCAGTCTGATTGGACTCAAGCCCTTTCAACTTATTTCCGAGCTGATGGAAATGGGAATATTTGCTTCCATGAATCAGACCATCGAGGAAGATGTTGCGAGCAAACTGGCAAAATCCAAAGGCTTTGAACTGGAAATCCGGCATCGTGGAGAAAAATCTGAACCACAAACGAAAAAAGTAAAAGAAGTGGTAGATGAGAATGATGAAAAATTTCTCAAGCCTAGACCGCCCATCGTTTGTATACTTGGACATGTCGATCATGGAAAGACTACCTTGCTCGATACCATTCGAAAGGCAAATGTTGTCGGTGGTGAAGCTGGGGGAATTACCCAGCATGTGGGAGCGTATCAAATTGATCATAATGGTCAGAAAATCACCTTTTTAGACACCCCAGGTCATGCTGCATTTTCCAAAATTCGTGAGCGTGGAGCAAACCTTACGGATGTAAGTATATTGGTTGTTGCTGCTGATGATGGTTTTATGCCACAAACTGAAGAGGCTTTGAAATTTGCCCAGCGATCACAGTCCTCTCTAATGGTTGCGATCAATAAAACCGACACAAAAGGTGCTGATATTGATAAAGTTAAGACCCAGATGCAGGAGCGTTCAATTCCCGCTGAAGATTGGGGGGGAGATGTTGTAACTGTTCCAGTATCTGCCCTGAAGGGAGATAACATTGATGAACTGTTAGATATGGTTTTGTTGCAGGCTGAGTTGATGGAACTTAAGGCCAATCCAACCGCCGTGACTGAAGCGATTGTGATCGAGGCACGTATGGAGGTTGGTCGCGGTCCTACCGCAACCATCATCGTGCAAAAGGGAACCCTTAAGGTTGGGGACTCTTTTCATTGTGGGTCTGTATATTGCAAGGTGAAGGCCATGATCGATGATCAGGGAAATCAGGTTAAGTCTGCTCCTCCTTCTACTCCCGTAAATGTTCTTGGTTGGTCCGAGGTTCCAGATTGTGGTGCCATATGTAAGGGGGCTAAAAACGAAAGAGTTGCCAGAAGGGAAGCGGAAGAGCATGCCGATATGGAAAAGAAATTACTTTCCGTATCCGAGGATGTTTCATCTGTTGATGAAAGTGAAGCAGATGATGAAACTGAGAATTCCGCCGCCGTCGATGCTTTATTTGCGGCTATTAGTAAAAGTAAAGCCACCAACTATCGGGTGATTATTAAGGGAGATGTGCGGGGTTCGGTTGAGGCACTTAAAGATTCCCTAGATCTGATAGATAGTGACAAGGTCGATCTAGAAATTGTTCATTCAGATGTCGGTCAAATCACCAAGAATGATGTAAAAATGGCAAACACCTCAAATGCTGATATTCTTGGCTTCAATGTAAAATTAGAGAATGGTGTGATGGGCGAAGCAAAACACCTAGGTGTTAATGTTTTCCAAAATAGTATTATTTACCAAATCATTGACTTGGTTAAAGAAAACATGTCAGAACTTCTTGAGCCTGAGCTTGTGGAAAATAAAACTGGTCGTGCCGAGGTACGACAAGTATTCCGCGTAAGTAAGGGCAGAACGGTGGCGGGTTGTATGGTTATGGAAGGTACGATTACCCGAAATAAAGGTGCCCGCCTAGTTCGGGCTGGTGAAATTGTTGCCGAAGGAAAAATAGATACTTTACGCCGTTTCAAAGACGATGTGACTGAGGTAAAGGCTGGTTTCGAGTGCGGTATGCGGCTAGATGCTTTTGATAAGTATGAAGAAGGTGATGTTATCGAAACTTTCGAGATAGATAAGATCCGTCCCACTCTATAACCCTTAATCTACTTCCGATGAGCTTAAGGCTTACGAGAGTTAATGAATTGGTAAAAAGAGAGATTGGTAACTTTCTTAGTACTCGTTACGGTGCAGAAACCGTTCGTTGGACCATTACCTCTGTTGATGTCTCTGCAGACTTGAGGAATGCCACGGTTGCATATTCAGTAGTGGGTGATGAGCTATGTGCCCGACAAGCCCAGCATTTCTTCCGTAAACACGCTGGTGAAATCCGTGGGGTGGTAAGTAAACATGTGGTTTTAAAATATTCACCAAAGCTCGAGTTTGTAAGAGATCTTGGTATTGAGCGGGGTAATCGGGTGATGGAGATCTTAGACACTTTGGATGATACTAATTCTCCTGAGTGAATTCTGCTTCTTATTATTAATCACTAGATTTCATGACACAATGTGTCATCTTGCCTGTCACACCCAGCGACATCTTGTCACAAATACCTTAAGAAATCTAATTTATTAAATCGTTATAATTTTCTTAAGCATTTGTTTATTAATGGTTTAGTTGATATTTTTATTTAGGCACGGATCGTGCAATTAAACCGCCGTGAGCAAAATATTAGGTATAGATTTAGGCACAAGTAATTCATGCATGGCCGTTATGGAAGCGGGCGAGCCCAAGGTAATTCCTAATTCCGAGGGCAATCGTACAACCCCTTCAATTGTGGCATTCTCAAAAACCGGAGAAAGAATTGTTGGACAGGCTGCCAAGCGGCAGGCTGTAACCAATCCACAGAACACTATTTTTTCCGCCAAGCGTTTGATTGGTCGAAAGTTTGACGAGATTAAAGAGGAAGTGGACACCCTTCCTTATAAAGTTGTCGAAGGAAAGAACGGAGCTGCTGTCATTGAGTGCGATATAGATGGAAAGACGGAAACCTTTATGCCGGAACAGATTTCTTCAATGGTTTTGGCAAAGCTGAAGGCAGATGCCGAAGCCTACCTCGGTGAGGCAGTTACTCAAGCGGTTATTACGGTTCCAGCTTACTTCAACGATGATCAAAGGCGTGCAACCAAGGATGCTGGTGCGATTGCCGGATTAGAAGTATTGAGAATTATCAACGAACCAACTGCCGCCTCGCTTGCCTATGGTTTGGATAAAAAAGGTGAGGAAACCATTGCGGTTTATGATCTTGGCGGTGGTACCTTCGATATCAGTGTGTTGGAGATTGCGGATGGTGTATTCGAGGTAAAGGCCACAAACGGTGATACTCAGTTAGGAGGAGATAATTGGGATAATAAGATCATAAATTGGCTTGTTGAGGACTTCAAAAAAGAGCAAGGCATTGATTTATCTGGAGATCCTATGGCGATGCAAAGACTGAAAGAAGAAGCCGAGAAAGCGAAAATGGCTCTTTCTTCATCTCAGTCTACAGATATCAATCTTCCGTTTATTACGGCTGATTCCTCCGGGCCAAAACACCTCAATATTAATCTTTCTAGGTCTAAGCTCGAGCAAATCTGCGATGATCTATATGAACGAACTAAAAATCCCTTCAAGTCTTGCCTTGATGACTCAGGTCTAAGCATTGGAGAGGTTGGTAACCTAGTTTTAGTTGGGGGTATGACCCGTAGTCCCCGCGTTGTTGAGATTGCCAAAGAATTGGGCGGGAAAGATCCTCATCAAGGAGTTAATCCAGATGAGGTTGTTGCAATTGGTGCTGCTATTCAAGGTGCTGTTCTGCAAGGCGATGTTAATGATGTCTTATTGCTCGATGTTACTCCACTTACCCTGGGCATAGAAACCGCCGGGGGGGTTTCCACACCTATGATTGAGCGTAATACAACTATCCCAACGAAGAAATCCCAAGTTTTCTCCACCGCAGCCGATAATCAACCAGCGGTTGATATTGTTGTATTGCAAGGCGAGAGAGCCATGTCTCAGGACAATAAAACCCTTGGGACTTTTAAACTTGATGGTATCCGCCCTGCACCCCGTGGAACTCCCCAGATCGAAGTAACTTTTGATATCGATGCAAACGGTATTCTCAATGTTAATGCTAAAGATAAAGACACTGGCAAAGATCAAAAAATAACCATTTCCGGATCTTCAAGCATGGATGAGGTTGAAGTTGAGAGATTAAAGAAAGAAGCTGAGAAATTTGCTGATCAAGACAAGGAGAAAAAGGAATCTGTGCAAACACGCAACGAATTAGATTCCCTCGTTTATCAATGTGAAAAGCAACTTACCGATCTCGGTGATAATGCTCCCGAAGATTTGAAAGAGAAAATCGGTGAGATGCTTTCCGATGCCAAAAAAGTTTTGGATGATCAATCGTCCACCCCATCTGCTCTCAAGGAAGCTAAACAAAAACTTGAAAAAGGTTTTGAAGAGCTTGCAAAACAAGCAGCAGAAGCTGGTGGAACTCACGGTGATCCTGCAGCAGCAGCGGCTCAGGCACAAGCATCGGGCGGTAACGAAAAATCAAAAGACGATGATATTGTCGATGCGGATTTTGAAGTAGTTGATGAGGAGAATGACGAAAAGAAAGAATCCTGATCTCTATTTAATAAAACTTTGTAAGCTGGATACTCTTGGTAACAGCTTTTCTCCTGTTAATCATAAAATATAATCTAACTTAACCCAAAAACTAAGGAATATGAGTAAACCAAAAATCACTCCACTGGGAGATCGCGTTCTGGTCAAGCAAGTCGATGAAGATGAGCAAGTAAAGGGCGGGATCATTATCCCTGATTCAGCCAAAGAAAAGCCGCAGGAAGCGGAAGTTGTTGCCCTAGGTACAGGGAAAAAGGACGACTCTGGAAATGATGTTCCCTTCCAAGTAAAGAAGGGTGACAAAGTTTTGATCAGCAAATACGGCGGAACCGACGTAAAAGTCGACGATGTCGAATACAAGATTCTCCGCGAGGAAGATATCCTCGGGATTGTAGGTTGATTCATTCACAAATCGTAAACTTCCAAAAAACAAAGAAGTAAAATGGCTAAACAAATTCTATTCGACGAAGCCGCCCGTAAGAAAGTTCTCAAGGGCGTGTCGACACTTGCTGAAGCAGTCAGCGTAACGCTAGGACCTAAGGGTCGTAATGTCTTAATCGACAAGAAATTCGGTTCCCCAACGGTAACTAAGGACGGTGTGACCGTCGCTAAAGAAATTGAGCTCGAAGATCCCTATGAGAATATGGGTGCTCAGATGGTTCGCGAAGTCGCTTCCAAGACATCCGATCTTGCCGGTGATGGTACTACAACCGCAACGGTGTTAGCTCATGCTGTTTACCGTGAAGGTTTGAAGAATGTAGCTGCGGGTGCAAATCCAGTTTACCTGAAACGCGGAATTGACAAAGCAGTTGAGGCTGGTGTCGCCAAATTACTCCGTGACAGTAAAAAAGTATCTGATCGCGAAGAAGTTCGTCAGGTTGCCACTGTATCCGCTAATTGGGACGGTGAAATCGGTGAAATTATTGCTGATGCAATGGACAAAGTTGGTAAAGACGGTACCATTACTGTAGAGGAAGCAAAAAGTATCGAAACTACTCTTGATGTTGTTGAAGGTATGCAATTCGATAAGGGATATTTAAGTCCTTATTTCTGCACCAACAATGAAACTATGGAAGCAGCACTCGAAGATTGTTATATCCTTATCCATGAGAAGAAGATAAGTGCATTAAACGATCTTCTGCCTTTGCTTCAATTGGTCTCTAAGCAAGGTAAGCCACTCCTTATTATTGCTGAAGACATTGAAGGTGAAGCCTTAGCTGCCTTGGTAGTAAATAAACTACGCGGAACTCTTAATGCCTGTGCAGTAAAGGCACCTGGGTTTGGAGATCGTCGTAAAGAAATGCTTCGCGACATTGCGATTCTTACCGGCGGACGCTGTTTGACTGAAGATCTTGGTATCAAGTTGGAAAATGTTCAACTTGCCGATCTTGGACAAGCAAAACGAGTATCTGTTGACAAAGAAAATACGGTGATTGTTGAAGGTGCTGGTAAAGCATCTGACATCCAAGGCCGAGTTAAACAGATCCGTCGTCAAATCGAAGAAACTACCTCCGATTACGATCGCGAAAAGTTACAAGAGCGCTTAGCTAAACTAGCGGGTGGTGTAGCTGTAATCAATGTTGGAGCAGCTACCGAACCAGAAATGAAGGAAAAGAAAGCTCGCGTTGAAGATGCATTGCACGCAACCCGTGCCGCAGTTGAAGAAGGTATTCTTCCCGGCGGTGGTGTTGCTCTTCTTCGTGCGGCCAATGCCATTGAGAAAGCTGCTGCTTCTCTCGAAGGTGATGAGGAAATCGGTGCTGGTATTGTTCGCCGTGCTATCGAAGCCCCACTCCGTAAGCTTTGCGATAACGCTGGTGTCGAAGGATCACTCGTTGTTCAACAAGTGCTCAAATCAAAATCTAGCATGGGATACAATGTCGCAACTGACACCCATGAAGATTTGATCAAGGCAGGTGTTGTTGACCCTACAAAGGTTACTCGTACTGCTTTACAAAATGCAGGATCTGTATCTGGTCTACTTTTGACCACCGATTGCATGATTACTGACATTCCAGAGGAGGAGAAAGCTGCTCCAGCTGGTCATGGTCATGATCATGGCATGATGTAAGAATATTTTCTTACCTACTTTTGAAAAGGCGTTCTCTTCGGAGAGCGCCTTTTCTTTTATAAAATCAAACGCCCAATTTGAAATGGGCATTAAAAGAAGAAGTTATGCCGAAACTTCAGAAAGCTTGGCTTGTCTAGAATAACGGTCAGATTGTTCATCTGCATGGTAAGACGAACGCACCAGTGGTCCTGATTCGACAACTTCAATCCCAAGATCATGGGCCTTAGATTTCCATGAATCAAATTCTTCAGGAGTTACCCAACGGTCAATAGGAGCATATTCTGCACTGGGTTGAAGATACTGGCCAAGAGTCAAAACATTTAGTCCAATTCCAGCAAGATCTTGCAAGGCTTGCCTGATCTCGGGCTCTTTTTCGCCAAGTCCAAGCATAATTCCTGATTTGATAGGAAAATCACGACTTTTGGCATGCTGGAGAACATCCAAACTTCTCTGATAATGTGCAGTTTTACGAATGGGCCGTTGGAGGCGTTCAACCGTTTCCAAATTATGATTAAAAATGTCTGGCTTGGCATCCAATACGATGTCAAGGCTGTCAAAATTACCTTTGAAGTCTGGGACCAATACTTCTATGGCGGTACCCGGGTTACGATACCGTACAGCACGGATAGTGGCGGCCCATACTTTTGCCCCGCCATCTGGTAAATCATCCCTTGCAACGGAAGTGAGTACACAATGCTTAAGGCCCATCTTGGCAACGGCATCGGCGACTCTGGGGGGTTCGGCAAGATCTAACTCGGTAGGCTTTCCAGTTTGGATCGCACAAAAGGAACAAGCTCTCGTGCAGATATTTCCAAGGATCATTAAAGTGGCTGTTCCCCTAGACCAGCATTCTCCCATGTTTGGACATTGCGCACTTTGACATACTGTGTGCAACTGATTTTCATCAACTAAATTCCTTACCTTTCCAAATTCTGGCCCAGATGGTAATTTGGCCCGTAACCACTTAGGTTTACCCGATTTGGAAAATAAATCAGTCATTAGAAAGATCTAGTTTTGGATTTTTACCCACTGTTTGAATATATTTTTTGGAACCGCTGTCTCTCTGCAAAACCGAAAATCCATTATTAGCTAGGTGATCAGGAGATAATATCTTTTTCTCGCGGGCAGAAGAATGATTGAGGGTTAAAGTAGGAGAGGTTAACACTCTTTTGATTGGTTCGCTGGTCACAGGGTGAATACTTAATGGTGGGTCGTTAACTTCTTGCTCGATTTCAATATATTCTGGAGCATTACTTTTATTTATCACTAGGTATTTGTAAACAGGCATTGTGATGACCTATTTAGGCAGACTTCTTTTTCTTGGGAGGAAATTCAAATCCGATAGATCCATTTGATTTTAACAACAAATTGGCATCGAAGCGTCGCTTGGTCCGTCGGGATATAAACCCCTTAATGAGCCCGGTTTTTTTCTCGGTTATCAATTTCTTGAATTCATCCAAAGGAATTTCTTTGTCTAATAATTTTCGGGTGATCCGAAAGTTGCATGACCCATTGTCAGAGACCCTTTTGTTATTCGAACATAAAAAAGAAAGATCAGTCTGGTAGATAGAGCCTTCACAAACCGGACAATTACTCACGATCGGAGCAGTCTTAATCATATCTTTCTCCACTGATTCCTCTTGTTCATCTTTGGAATTATCAAAGAGAAAACTAATTTTATAATCTTCTTCCATTTTCAGCATGGCAGAAAATCGCTTCCCAGTCTTCGAGATAAAGTCATCAAGAGGACCAACCCGTTTATCCCGTAAAAGAACCTCAACCTCGTCTACAGTCAGGCGACGACCTGCGATATTTTTGGAAATCTTGAAATCACCAGCCTCATTTTGGTAGCTGTTAAGTCCTTCTAGTATTGGTTGGTTATCGAGCGGGGACCGCAATTTTGTTTCTTTAAGAGATGCGGTTGTTTCATCAAAACCGGTGGTCTTGGCCACAAAGTCTTTGGTAAGGTTAGAAATTTCATCCATGAATGATGTACGGGTCTTTTTTCCTTCCTCGATTTGACGAAGTTTTTGTTCCCATTCTCCAGTCATGGCTGGACTGGTTAGAACTTCTACCCCAGCGGCATGTAAAAATTGAAATAAATCTTCTGCCTTGAGCGAGGGGAAGAGTTCGGTGCCTTCCCTGCGAAGATATTTCTCTTTAATGAGGTGCTCGATCGTGGAAGCACGGGTGGCCGGTGTTCCCAGTCCTTTTTCTTTTAGTGCCTCTGCTAATTCGTCGTCATCAACTAATTTTCCAGCGCCTTCCATGGCTGAAAGAAGAGTTGCTTCTGTGTAGCGTGGAGGTGGCTTAGTTTGGTCAGAAATTAGTTCAGTATCCAAAAACTTAGCTTCATTTTCATTAGCCAATGCAGGGAGAGTATCATCACCTCCATGATCCTTTCCGTAGATCGATAACCAGGAGGGTTGGACCAATACCTTGCCCTCAGTTTTGAATAAATGTCCGGAGGCCTCAGTAATTCTTGTGGTAATGTCCCATTCGGCAGCTGGATAAAAAACTGCGATGAATCTTTTTAGGATAAGGTTGTAAATCTTCCACTCGTTAGCGTCTAGTTTGGATGGGCTAGTACTGGTGGGAATAATCGCAAAGTGGTCACTTATCTGCTTGTTGTTAAATACCCTCTTATCACTGGGATTTATCCATCCTTGTTGTAAAACATTTTGAGCAAACGATTGGTAATCTCCGGTGACTCTTTGGAGTAAGTCATTGCAGGTGGAAACATAATCTTCGGGCAGTGCTTTGGAATCAGTCCTAGGATAGGTAATGACTTTATGTTTTTCATAGAGAGCTTGAGCAATCTGCAAGGTTCTACTGGCTGGTAAACTATGTAGACGGTTTGCCTCTCTTTGTAGAGTGGTTAAATCATACAACCTCGGAGCACTTTGTTTCGATCTTTTTTTTGTTTCTGAAACAGGACAGAAACTGGATTGCTCCACACTTTCAAAGATAGATTGTGCCAGTTGTTCATCCCAGATACGATCGATTCGGTCACGATCGTTGTTTTCATCTTTTTTAAAATCAGGCTTTTGAAAAATCCCTTGGTAGACACCGTTGGGAATTTCAAAATTTGCCCGGATTGAAAAATAGGTCTGAGGTTTGAATTTTTGAATTTCGTGTTCTCTTTCAATAACCAGTGAAAGGGTGGGGGTTTGTACCCTTCCGACAGTAGAAACCTGCCTGCTACTAGCTTTGTTTCGTTTTATGGTAACCGCACGTGTACCGTTAATACCGATAAGCCAATCGGATTCTGAACGGCATCTTGCCGCGTCGAGTAAGGACTGCATTTGGCTGCCTTCACGCAGATTATCAAAAGCCTCACGAATGGACTTTTGAGTCATGGATAAAAGCCAGAGTCTTTTGATGGATAATTTGGAACCCGAGAGCTCATGAATATAATTAAAAATAAGTTCACCCTCACGACCGGCATCACAGGCATTAATTACAAATTCAACATCTTTCCTTTTTAGCTGCTTTTTGAGGCTTAGGAATTTTTTCTTAGCCGTAGCAACAGGTTTTAATTCAAACTTTGGTGGAATAATGGGAAGATTGGCAATCTTCCAAGCCTTTAGCTTTTTATCAAAATCATCAGGCATATAGAGCTCAACCAAATGTCCTATTGCACTATCAATGATCCATTCTTCGTTCTCGAAATGATCTTCTTTCTTGGGGATTTTACCCAATGCATTGGCCAAGTCGCGGGCAACACTAGGTTTTTCGGCAATAATTAGTTTTTTCATGAGCCTGTATCGGCAGTCAATAAATCGTATATAATCTTGTTTGCTTAGGCAGAGGCAATATTAGGAGGGTAAATGGCGGGGTAAAACCTCGTCCATTGCCTGAAGCAAATGAGTGATGGATTCTTCAGACTCATTACCCATATTGGAAATACGGAAGGTTTCTCCCTTGATTTTTCCGTAACCTCCGTCGATCGCCAATTTTTTTTCTGTTTTTAATTGCTTAACAAACCCAGCCACATCCATGCCTAGGTTGTTTTTCACACAAGTGAGTGATTTTGAAGCAAATCGTTTCTCAGGTAAAAGAATGAATCCTTTTTCTTTTACCCATGAATGCACCATGTCATTGAGTTTTGCATGGCGTTTATGACGTTGTTCCACCCCTTCACTAAAAATTTGATCCAGGGTATATTGAAGACCATGAATTTGTGGAATCGCCGGTGTGCTGGGGGTCATTCCTTTTTCGTGATTCTTTAGAAATTCCAGAAAATCGAAGTAATAACCACGTCCCTCAATACTTTCCGCACGGGAAAATGCTCTTTCAGACACCGAGAGCAATGCAAGCCCTGGAGGCAAGGCGAGGGCTTTTTGCGAACCCGTGAGAATGACATCAATTCCCCACTCATCTTTTGGAATAGGTACAACAGAGAAGGAACTGACCGTATCAATTACAGAGATAACATCAGGGTACTTAGCCAAGACTTTCATTATGTCCTCAAGAGGATTCATCATCCCACATGAAGTTTCGTTGTGCACCAAGGTAACTAGATCATATTCCCCAGTGGAAAGTTTTTCATCAAGTAATACAGGATCGATATGGGATCCCCATTCTACCTCAAGACCATCTGCATCTTTGCCACATCTTTTCGCCACATCCAACCATTTGTCGGAAAAGGCACCGCACATACAGCAAAGGGTTTTTTTGGCACATAAATTACGGATGGATCCTTCCATAACTCCCCATGCACTAGAAGTGGAGAGAAATACCGGGTCTTTGGTTTGGAAAAGCTCCTGTAATCGGGGTTGGCAAGACTGATAAAGATCAACAAAGTCTGGGCTTCTGTGACCCATAACACGAGTTGACATGGCTTTGTACGCATCGGCGGAGACATCCACCGGACCGGGAATATGTAGTTTGTAATCAATCATTGGAAAGAGGAGCAGGTGATGGAATTACCTCATGTTTGAGATTATTTTTTCCTACCAGAACAAGTTTCGGTTCCCAAACTGCGGCTTCATCAGGATTAAGGGTCACAAAAGTAATAATAACCAAAAGATCGCCTACTTTCCCCTTGTGGGCGGCAGCACCATTCAATGCTATTTCGCCGGAACCCCGAGGTGCGGGTATGCAATAAGTTTCAAATCTTTCCCCATTACTAATGTTTCCAACCAAGATTTTTTCATGATGCAAAAAGCCAGCAGCATCCAACAAATCCTGATCAATAGAGAGGCTACCAGAATAGTTCTGATGGACACCAGTGACCTTTGCCCGGTGAAGCTTTGATTTAAGTAGGGTTACCTGCATTTTTTCGACTAGGTAAAAGAGTCATATCAAATACCTTAGTAAAAAAAAGTCAATGGATCAAAGGATTCTCATGGGAAATCGGATTGAAACAATGCTGATTTACCTTAATTCTAGGATGCTATGACCCAAAATCGCGGGCTTGATTGGACAAAACAAAAATGGAGCGACTTTGAAAGCTTCGTCGAAGGTGTATTATATGACCGAGATCTTTCCATTTCTGCTCGTTTGTTTGGTCTTTTTCTTAATCCTTTCTCTTACCTTTTTTACGGCATTGTAAGGGTACGGTTATTTTTATATTCCCGAAATTTCTTTTTGCAGTCTACACGACTGGATAGTTTGGTCATCGTTGTAGGGAACCTTACCATGGGGGGAACTGGAAAGACACCAGTTGTTGAGCGTTTAGCCAGAGAATTACAAACAAAAGGAAAAAAAGTCGGGATTCTCAGTCGTGGATACAAGAGTAAGGACGATAAGTTATCCGACATAAATGCGGGCACTAAGGTAGTAAGCGATGGGAGGCATGTTTTACTGGATTCCGAAGAAGCTGGAGATGAACCATTTATGCTTGCTCACAATTTGCCCGGAATTGTGGTGCTAACAGATAAAGATCGAGTTCGTGCCGGAAAATTTGCGATCGAGGAATTTGGAGTGGATGTCTTGATTCTTGATGATGGATTTCAATACCTACCTATTAAGGCAGACATGAATTTATTGCTGGTTGATCAGTTAAATCCTTTCGGTAATCACAAGCTATTACCACGCGGCATATTGCGGGAACCCGTTCGTCATTTGTCTCGGGCTTCTTATGTATTGGTTACCAAATCGGAAATTGAACCCCAACTCGAACTGCTCGAAACCATTCGGAAGTACAATAAGCAAGCAGAAATCATAAGATGTGCTCACAAAGCAAAAGTTTTTAGGCAGGTGAATGGTGAGGAAGAACAAAAATTAAGCTTCCTCTTCGATCGTCATGTAGGGATGTTTTGCGGAATTGCCTCACCTCGTGGCTTCGAACAATTGATTCATCGGATGTCTGGTGAATTGAGGTACAAGAAAAGATTTCTTGATCATCACCGATATAGTGAAGATGAACTGGAAAGACTATTCCAACAAGCCAAGAATGCCGGGGTCGAAATTATGATAACTACAGAAAAGGATGCAGTGCGTATACCCAAAGAATTTAAGCCAGTAATTCCTTTATTTTATTTACGTATGGAGATTGAAATCGTTGAAGGATTCGATGATTTTGAAGAAGCGGTGAGTACAATTTGCCAACTCAAACCAAAGGTAGTACCACTCCGTCGAACTGCTCAGGCATTGTAGGAAAGAACGGTTCTTACTAGGGCATCCATACACTCAATTTTTGCTATTGGTTTAATCCCGTGTCCCAAATTCATGATATGGGCAGGATCATTTTTCATCGAATCCAAAATTTTAATGGCCTCATGCATGACATTATCTGCGTCTGTTTCCATGATTTCGGGTGCAAGATTTCCTTGAAGTACCATGGGCACAGGGTGTTGCTGGCGAACTAGGGCAATTTCAGCACCATGATGAACCCCGATTGCATTGGTACCAGTACGTGCAAGGTTGGAAACTCCGCTTGTTGAGGTATTGGCATAAACAATGAGAGGAAGGTCGCCTGGGGCATGATCAATCATCTTGGTGATCCATTTAAGGGAGTATTCCCACAGTTGTGAAGATGGACAAAGGTTGTGCCAGCTATCAAAAATTTGCAGGGCGTCCACTCCACAATTTGCCTGCATCTTAATATATTTGATAAGGGCGTTGGTTATTTTTTCCAGTAATTGATTAAAGGAAGATTGGTGGTTTTTTGCCCAATCCAAAGCCTTGGGGAAACCATTTGCCGAGCCACCTTGGATCATATAGCAGGCAAGTGTCCATGGCGAACCACAGAAGCCCAGAAGGGCATGCTTATTACCCAATTCATTACGAAGAATTTTCAAAGCATCAGAAACATAAGAGAGCTTATTTTCGATATCTTCTTCAGAAAGTTTTTCTATATCTCTCTGATTGATTAATTTTGAGGTCATTTCAATACCCCCGCCATTACGAAAATCATATCCCTGACCCATCGCCTCGGGGATTACCAAAATGTCAGAAAAAACAATAGCGGCATCGAGATCAAACCTGCGGAGAGGTTGTAAGGTAACCTCTGTGGCAAGATCAGGGGATTTTACCATCTCAATAAAAGAATACTTTTCTTTTAATGACCGATATTCAGGAAGATAACGACCTGCCTGTCGCATTACCCATAGGGGAGGGCGGCCACTTTTGTTTTTTCCCCTTAATGTATCGAGGAATAAGTTTCTTCCCCCCATTTTCATTCCCTTAACCAATCTCTGGGCTTGAGGTATGAACGGTAAAGTTCTTCTTCAGGAGAATCTTCATCCGGCGTCCATCCATAGTTCCAGGATACCTCTGGTGGCATAGACATGAGAATGGACTCTGTCCTGCCTTCTGACTGGAGTCCAAAAAGAGTTCCCCGGTCATAAACGAGGTTAAACTCGGCATAGCGGCCACGCCGATATTTTTGAAAATTTCTTTGTTTCTGTCCAAAAGGAGTGGTCTTCCTTTTTTCAAATATTTCAAAGTAGGTATTACAAAAACAATGACCAACTTGAAGAGCAAATTCTAGGGAATGTTCAAAGCTCTCAAGATTTAGATCATCAAAAAATAGACCACCAACCCCACGAGTTTCCTTGCGGTGAGGAAGAAAGAAATAACGGTCACACCAACTTTTAAATTCATCGTAGAGATGCTCACCGAATGGATCACAGACTGATTTTGCTGCTTTATGCCAGGCAAGAACATCTTCATGAAAAGGGTAGTAAGGGGTTAGGTCAAATCCTCCTCCAAACCACCATGCCTCAGGGTTATTTTCTGGGCCAGCCTCAAAGTAACGGATATTGGCATGACTGGTTGGAACATAGGGGTTATAAGGATGAAAAACAACTGATACCCCCATTGCCCGAAAGGGAAGACCACTTAAATCGGGGCGGGATTGCGTAGCAGAAGGAGGTAACTCGCTACCTACTACATCAGAGAAGTTGATCCCGCCTTTTTCGAGAGCATCACCTTGGGCAAATGCCCGAGTAATTCCTCCACCTCCCTCATCCCGGTCCCATTGATCTTCAACCTTCTTACAAGTGGGATCGTTTAAAAGTAAATGCTCAGTAATTCGGTCTTGTAAACCCGTAAAAGCACTACGAGCTTTTTCTGCATCCGTGGAGTCGGGCATTAGTTCAAAACTAATTTGATAAAGCAGGAGATAATTTCAGTGTAGTGATAATGAATGACTTGGATCAGTCCTCATCATCCTCTACCTCACGATCAAAAGATTCCTTGGCTTCTTCGAGGTTTTCACAAATTGCCCAATCTTCACAACCGTCTAAATTATTCCACATCTCTGCATCCTCACCGGTGGCAATAATAGCTCCACGCATCGGTAATTTCATATCTTCAATCTTTTCCGAAAATTCGCCAACTACCTCGATTGCATCTTCTTCCACTTCTTCGAGAGATGAAACATCGATGATAAGTTTAAGAATTCCTTCATTAATGGTATTGCGGATACGTTGATCCATATTCTCTTTGATGTCATTTATGACAAATGGAGATAGCTCGGTGGGAAGCTCGAAAAGTAAATAATCATCAACGAATTTAAAATAACGGGCGGAAGAATCCAGGTTCATAACCTTGTACATAACCGCATCGGTTTTGTTCTGATCAAATGGTTTAGTGATGCAATCTGCAAATCCGGCATCCAAGGCTTTCTTTTGGGCAGCCTGATCTCCCATGACGATCATACCGACCACTGGAGTATTTAATACCCGATGATTGGTTTTTAGTTTTCTGCGCAAATCAATTGCGGTATCTCCGGGCAAAGCCATACTAATGAGTATGGCAGAATAGTGGCTATGTTCACAGGCCTCTAAGGCACATTGCTCGTCTTTGGCACCTTCCACCTGCCAATTGCTTTTTGCAAACATATCAGTCAATTGTTTGATGATGTTTGGTTTATCATCCACCACCAATATGCGAATGGTATTGTCTGTTACATCAAGTGCTTTAGTTCCGTCAGCTTTTTTGAATATATTAAAGTCCGAATCGCCACGGGGAGCTATCTTATTCATCCGGTACAATCGCCGACCCAAAGTACGGATAAGTTTGAGGGCCACTTTGGGATTTTTAGTGACAATGTTCGCAATACTTTCTTCCACATGCCTCACTTTTGCGGCTGTTTTTGCCCGGATAGCCGCATCTCTTTTCATGCCAAGAATTTCGCTAAGTTCTCCAAATATGGCTCCTTTCATATCGATTTCGCTAAGAACACGATTGTCTCGAATGACTTCGAGAGTACCGCTTTCCAATATACAAAAGCCAGTACCCAGTTCGCCTTCTGGTAGGACAATTTCTCCTTCCTTATATTCTTGAAGCTTGATCATATAGGTTCTTTATCTTTGGGAAAAAATGTCTGTGAATCAATTCTAATATAACGGGCATTAAATCGGTGTATATTTGTATGGCAGATGAATGTGAATCGACAGAACCACGAGATCCACTAATCATCAAATTCATGACAATCGAATCCGAAATTTATGACCTCATTGTGCTGGGTGGAGGAAGTGCAGGATATGCCGCCGCTAGAACTGCTCACGAATTGAATAAAACCGTGGCTGTGGTCGATGGTTCCGAGGAATTGAGCGGACTTTGTATCCTTCGTGGATGTATGCCTTCCAAAACATTAATTTATTCAGCTGAGGTTCTCCACCTTGCTCAGCAGGGCAAGCTATTTGGATTTAAGGGTAGTGAACCATTTGCTGATTTAGCTGCGATGCAGCTAAGAAAACGGAATGTAATTAAAGAGTTTTCGGATTACCGAAAACAACAGCTCGAGGACGGTAGGTTTTCTCTTTTCCGGCAAAAAGGTTACCTTTCTGGACCTCATACGATCCGTCTGGAGGACGGCACAGAACTAAATACTGAAAAAATTTTAATTTCGACAGGATCTTTGATTAATACTCCTGACCTCCCAGGTTTAGTAAAATCTCCCTTCAAAACCAGTGATGATGTCTTAAACTTAGATACTTTGCCTGAGGAATGTGTGGTTTTAGGTGGGGGAATAGTTGCTTGTGAACTTGCTCAATTTCTCGCCCGCGTAGGTTGCCGGGTCACTCAGCTACAAAGAAGTAGCCAGGTACTGAAGGAATTTTCCAACGATGCAGGGACAGTGGTTGGTCAAGCTTTGCGGGACAATGGAATTAACCTACAAACAGAAACCCAATTACAGTCATTTGAGCCTCTGGGTGGCGATCGTGTACGAGTGAATTATGATTGGGAAGGTAAATCCCTATCCATTGAAACAAACTTTCTTTTTCATGCCTTGGGACGGGCGCCTGCTACTAGTAATTTGGGGTTGGAGGAGAACGGAGTGAAGCTTTCAAGGAGCGGGCATATATCGACCGATTCATTTCAGCAAACCTCCTTGGATCACATTTATGCGGCAGGAGATTGTGCTGGACCTCACGAAATTGTTCATATCGCGATAAAGCAGGGAGAAAATGCGGTCTTACATGCGTTTGGTAAAGAAGTGGAACCGATCCATTACGACTATTTACTGGGCGTGGTCTTTACTGATCCCCAGGTTGCCCGGGTCGGTCTTTCGCCTGATCAAATTCGTGAACGAGGCATCGACCCAGTCTCTGCTTCTTTCCCCTTTGATGATCATGGGAAATCTATTTTGATGGAAGCAAAGTATGGATATGTAGCGGTGCATGCGACCCGTACCACCGGAGTTATTCTAGGTGCTGAGTGCGTATCTAAGGATGCCGGGGAATTAATTCACTCCCTTTCGGTCGCAGTCGCTTTGAAAGCGACTGTGAATGATTTACTAAAGGCAGATTGGTATCATCCGACCTTATCGGAAATATGGACCTATCCATTGGAGGATATCGCAGAAGAAATTGGTGCTAAATGAAGAGAAGAAATGTTAATTTCCTGACATTTCTAAGAAACAATTTTGATTAATTGGGATGTGCTGTAAGTAACTCTTGTGGAGAATAAAACCCTTGTTTTTCACGGGTATCTTTGCGTACTTTGTTGACCTGCCAAGGTAGGATCGGTTCAGACTTGTTACCAAAAGAATTACGGATGAAAGTAAGAACAGCGGCTGCATCATAGTCATTGAGCAAGCTTTCAAATGGGGTCATTGGTACCAAACCGGGGTATTTTTTTCCTTTAACCTCTATAGGTCCCATCAGTCCTTTAAGGGTTAGCTTTATTAATCGATTATGGTCTCCATTTACCCAACTAGTTCCGGCAAGGGGAGGAAAACCGGCATCCGGTAACCCCATACCATTTTCCTGATGACAGGTTCCACAATATCCCTCTTTCTCATAAATTTCTGCACCCTTTATAAACAATCTGCCCTCCGATAAAGAAAGGTGGTCAGGGACTTTTACATGGTTTTTATCCTCTTCGTATGTTTCGGAACTGTTTTGCAGGGCACGTTCCGCATCGTCTAAGCTGGCGATGAAGGGTGGATTTATCCCTTTTTCTCTAACCTTATCAATAAGTGATAGCCCATCTGTTTGAGGTAAGTATGAAGCAGTAGTCGCGGCAGCAAGCCTTACACGGCCATGGCTGTCGGAAGCTGCTTTTTCCAGTAGCTCTAACTCATTATCGAAATTGAACAAGTTACTTCGTAATACTTGTACGGAAGCGGTTCTAACCCGATGATCTTTGGATCGCAATAATTCTAACAGCAGATCTTTGTTCAAGCGGTCAGCTCCCCAGCTTACCCACAGAGCTTCCAGCTTTAAACGATCATCATCTTGAGCCATTGCCCATTCTTCAGCAGCCCTGGCAACATGATTTGGATGTCTCTTGCGAAGTTCTCTTCGGGTACGGTAGCGGGTACGTAGTTCTGGTAACTTGAGGTTTTCCAGTAGTTCAGGAATAGAAGCACCATCTATCTTTGCAGGTTTGACTAGCGGACGGGAGGGGTAGGTGATTCGATAAATCCGGCCATGTACGTGGTCGCGGTTAGGGTCACGAGCATTGTGTTGCATGTGACCAATTAGTGCATTGTGCCAGTCAACCACATAGAGCGATCCGTCTGGAGCAAACTCTAAATCTACAGGACGGAAATTGGTGTCGGTCGAATAAAGTAAGTCCTGACGGTATTGTGTTTTGAATCCAGGATCATCGTCAATTTTTTGGTGCTGTTTAATTCCCAAGAATCCAATGTTGTTATTGATCAGAATATCTCCTTGTACTTCATCTGGAAAGTGTCTGCTGGATACAATTTCCAAACCTGATGTTGGGCGTACTTTATTGCTTTCGAGCAAATCGTTTGCTGAAAGGTTGGCTCCGTACCTAGCGTTAATATTCCCAGGCAACATCCACGAAACGCTAGGTCCAGAGGAGAACAGAAAAAATTCCTGACCAAAGGAATCAACCGCTATTCCCCATGGATTTGGAATTTTTAATTGGGCATGTCTGGTCAAACTCTTGCTTTGAGGAGCATATCGGAAGAAGCCCCCATTTGTGCCGCGGATCGGACCGAATACAGTTTCAATATTACTGTGTAAGAAAATCCCTTCACCCATAATGATTGCACCGGACGGATCCGCACAAAACGCTGAAATAGCATGGTGAGTGTCATGGTCGTCAAAACCGCTCAAAACTACTTCTTTTTCGTCGTAGCGATCGTCCCCATCGGTGTCTTTGAGTAGGACTAAATTTGCACCCTGAGAGACATATACACCATCATGAGAAATCTCAAAGCCGATTGGAATATGTAAATCGTCGGCAAAGTTTGTTTGTTTGTCTGCCTTACCGTCGTTGTTGGTATCCTCAAAAATAATTAATTTGTCCTGTGGCTTGGGGTCGCCTATGCGGTAATGTGGGTAACTTGCCATCGTGGCCACCCAAAGCCTTCCCTTGTTGTCAAAAGACATTTGAACAGGATTTGCTAGGTCAGGAAAACTCTTTTCATCAGCAAAAAGTTCGACCTTGTAACCAGGAGCCATCTTCAAATGATTTATGGATTCATTTCCGGGGGTGTATTTCAGCTTTCCAGCTTTGATATTATCTGAACGGTAATTGGTTTCGACTTTGGGGAGGCGGATTGTTTTGCGGTCTTCTTCCTCTAGGTTGATGTTGCCGAAATGTACTCCGGTTCTATCCCAGTATGATTTTCCGTCCCATTGGGTGATAGCTATTCCATAGATTTTGGAGTCCACATCCAATCCTATTTGATGTGCCCGGACCGATAAGCGATGCCATTTTCCTTTACTAGGTAAGTTCCCCATTCTTCTGCGTCCGGTCGTACCATCAATGCCGTAGGGAATCAAATTCTGCCCCCAGAATGCCCGGTGTTCCCAGTTGCCATTATGAAATTGTATCATGATCTGCTTGGGCGGATTTTTACGATCCAAATAGACCCAGGCGAAAAATTCTTCTTCTCGGTCAGTTACTTCGTGAGGATAGCGAAACTGATCCACCACCACCTGTGTATTTCCCTTGCCCTCTCTTAGGAGTGATTTTTTACCGGAGAGTACAGGTTCAGGTGCCCCCAGGAACTTCCATCCTGCGGATAGTCGGCTATTGCCGGGTGCATCGTCATCAAAGAAAAGACGAGTTCCTTGACCGATACGGGCAGCCCAAATTGCCCGATCCCGAATTTCAGTAAATTGACGAGTTTTCTGAATCTCAAATGGATAGTTCTTCGGACCAAATGGATTATAGCGGCGGCCATAAACATGAACTCCGTTGGGAATTTTAAAATCATTGAGCCAGTAAAAGTTCTTGTCCATGACCGCATCGTGAACCGCAGATCTTCTTTTCTCGTCGGGATTCCCATTACCAAAAATTTGGTCGCATAAAAGTTTTGCAAGCTTTTGGTTACCCAGGTCATTCAAAAGAGCACCGTCGACGGTGTGCCGAATTCCATCCTTAAACCATGCGAGGGAAGGATGAAAAGCATCTACAAAAGCTATTCTTTTCTTTTTGGCGATCGCACGCATCGCTTCGGTGTAGAGTTTGAGGTTTGCATTTTGAGTCTCACCAGTGGTTACTCCTTGAGTAGGCTCGACAGCAGTCGGAGAAATTAATGCCATCAGAGGTTGCGATTCTCCATTGTAACGCTGGCGTAGCGAGTGGTTGATAAGGTAGGAAAGTTCTTTTTTAAACGCTTCCAATCCGTCGGGACCGGAGAAAGATGAATTGAAACCAAAGAATGCAAGAACTATATCGGTACGCAAACGGGTAAGCCACTGATCAGGATTTTCAAAAAAACCAGCTGGCGAACTGTTGGCAAGAAAACGGGGAGGGACCAGACTTTTCGCCCCAGGATATGCAAATTGTTCCTCCTGTGGACGACCCGGGTGCGGGCGAAAACCGGGAGTGTTTCCTTCGTCACACATATTTCTTATCACCAGTCGATGCCTTGGGAACCGTAATTGCATTTCCGTTTCGAAATGTCCGTAGTGGATCATTCTTGATCCCATACCTGCCCCAATCATCGAAATACGGTCGTCCTTTTGTAGGGCAATCTTACCTTGAGCGTGTGTGCTTACAAATATGAAGCAAAGAAAAATGGACAAAAAAACGGGTCCGCTAAAAATGCGGTGAGAAAGTACCATGAACTTATATCAGTTTAGTTTTAAGTTTGGATGCAAGGAAAGTGGTTATCGAAAAAGAGCAGTGATTACAACTTTCAATAGCCATAATAGAAGATATTAGGAACATCACGAAGTTGGTATAATCACAGATATTTGCAGAGGAAAAGAAATGATTTTGGGCGAAGAAGGAATTAATTACGACGACCGCCAATTAAACCTAATCGGAAAGCCCAATAAAGAAGGGTCAGTAATGATGTGATGAAGGCGGCAACATAGGTCATGGCGGCAGCATTGAGAACTTTTCTGGCACCATCCAGTTCTTTTTCAGTAACATATCCACCCCGCTGCAGGCAGGCGATCGCCCGGTTACTGGCATCAAATTCCACAGGTAGAGTGATCAGCGTAAAGACGGTGGTACATCCGAATAACAAAACTCCCAACCAGGAAAGAGATGCACCCGTTGCCGTTTGCACCCCGCCAAGGAAGAAAGCGAGCATAATTACAATCATGGATAGGCCGCCACCGAGATTTGCCACAGGAACCCAAGCAGAACGAAACCCGAGAAGAGTGTAAGATTTTGCGTGCTGGATCGCGTGCCCAACCTCATGGGCAGCCACGCCAAACGCCGCCATGCTATTAGAATCATGCACGGATTGGCTTAGGCGAAGGGTCTTTGTTCGTGGATCATAATGGTCACTCAATTCTCCCGGCACTCGCTCTATGCTCACATCTTGAATGTTGTTGTCCTTTAAAATACTGCGGGCAATGTCTGCACCGGTTAGACGGGACCGGGTGGTATATTGACTGTATTTACGAAACCGACCTTTAGTTATACTTGATGCATACAAACTAAGCCCCATTCCGATGCCAATTACGAGTAGATAAAGAGGATCAAATATCATGATAATGTTAAGAATTTATTAAATTAAGCGTATCCCGCCATTGATTTTGCTCAAATCACATCCTACCAAATTTATTCTGCCATTCAAGCAAGAGTGAAAGATGGTGTTAAAGTTATTGTTCTCTTTTCCTCGACTTTATTCATCCTGAATTTTTACAAACATACTGATTTTACCAATGAATAATAAAAAAGTATACCTCGCAGTGGATTTAGGAGCTGAAAGTGGTCGTGTGCTGGCTGGAGAGTTTGATGGGCAGCATCTCTTTCTTAATGTCATCCATTCGTTTCCTAATGGTCCGATCAACCTGAATGGCTCGATTCATTGGAACACAGTTGGTTTGTACGAGCAAATTTTGATTGGTCTATCCAAAGCACAAGCAGAATATGGAAATTCTCTTGTTTCTCTTGGCGTTGATAGTTGGGGTCTAGACTACGGGCATTTGGATGCACAAGGCAATCTTCTAGGATTACCCTATCACTACCGAGATTCTCGGACCGGTCCCATGATTGAAAAAGTAAATAGCATTGTGACCGAAAATGAAGCTTATGCCCGTACTGGAATACAACCCCTTTTTATCAATACACTTTTTCAATTAATGGCAGAAAAAGAGAATTACCAATCATGCCTGTCTCAGTCAGATCATCTCCTTTTTACTCCCGATCTAATCAATTTTTGGCTCACTGGAAAAAAAGGAAACGAGATTACAATGGCTAGCACTAGTCAGATGCTAAACCAGCAAACCAGGGATTGGGATAAAGAGTTTTTGGATAAATTGGGCATCCCAATAAAAATATTGGGCGAACTTTGGGAACCAGGTCATCATGTTGGTTCCGTCATTGGTGGGGCTCAGGAAAAAATAGGGTGCAGTAACTTATCTGTCTTTACCGTAGGTTCCCATGATACCGCATCGGCGGTCGCAGGTGTGCCCGCAATTAATGGGCAAAATTTTGCTTATCTTAGTTCGGGGACTTGGTCGTTAATGGGGGTCGAGCAGACTAACCCATTGTGTGACCAAGAAAGTGCTGAACTGGGCTTTACTAATGAGTTTGGGATTCGACAGGATATTCGTTACCTTAAAAACATAAGTGGTTTGTGGATTGTTCAGGAATGTCGCAGGCACTGGCAGTCCCAGGGAGATGATTTTGATTACAACCAGCTAACCAGCATGGCCAAAGAAGCACATTATTTTCGAGCCGTTTTGGATGTGGATGACTCAATATTTAGCACTATCGGAAGGATGCCAGAGAAAATTTCGAAATATTGTGAGCGAACCGGACAAAGCTCGCCTCAGTCCAAAAATGAAACCATTCGCACCGCCTTAGAGGGATTAGCCCTTAAATATCGTGAGGTGCTGGAAAATCTGAGACAAAAAAGCGGTAAAACATTAGACACTATTCATATTGTTGGGGGTGGTACACAGAATGAACTTCTTAATCAAATGACAGCAGATTCAACAGGTTGTGAAGTAATTGCCGGACCAATTGAGGCAACTAGTACAGGCAATTTAATTACTCAAATGTTGGCAGATAGAGAACTCAGTTCGCTTGAACAGGGTAGAGAGCTCGTTGCCCAATCCTTTGAACTAAAAAAATATCAACCTATTGGTTCAGATTCTTGGGATGAAGCATATGGTAAGATGCGAGAAATTCGTAAATCCAAAGATTAATTATTTTTCGTAAACGGTCTGAAAGTTTTCGATTGAGGATTTAAGTGCTTCTGCACTTTTATTATCGGTGCCTTGCTTACATTTCATCGCAGCAACCATCACGGAATGGGCACCTTTCAACAAGTCTACATAATTGGATGCTGATGATTTTATTCTCTGGGTGAGGAAATATTCGGCAATGATCTTCTGGATTTTGTTTGCATGATCTTCCTTGGTACTCACCCAGCGGGCTAATTGATTGACTGACTTACCATCTTTTTTGCCAGCCAAATCATTAATCTGGGCAATCGCCTTAGCGATGGTTGTCTGATCTTCCAACATTTGAGAAAAACGTACAGGGTCACCATATACACCACAAGGAACTTGGCAGTGTGCCGACAACCAATTTGTAGATAGAAACGAAATTATAATAGCTAAGGGAAATAGTGTTTTCATAGTAATTTTGGTGTTATTAATACTATTCAACAAGTAGGAATCCGATAATCAAGCCAATCCGAACGAAATCAATTAATTATATGATACGAATTATGATTTGTCGTTGCGAAATGCCCCCCTTGGGAATATTAAATTACCGAAAATGCGAGAGTAGCTCAGCTGGATAGAGCATCGGTCTTCTAAACCGAGGG
>OMJS01000084.1 GCA_900299365.1 Opitutales bacterium | reverse complement strand
CGATTCACATTGTATGGAATATGAGTTATAATTAATTGCTGTTTGCCGCTAGGGAGTTCTTCTATTTCAATTGTACCACGCATGCGGACAATACCCCTTCCGGTATTCATATATGACTCTATACCCGACTTTCCCGAGATACTTCCACCTGATGGGAAATCAGGCCCAGGTAAAATCCTCATAATATCTTCTATTGAAATAGCGTTATCATCAATGACACTGCAAACTGCATCGATCAATTCACCGAGGTTATGCGGAGGGATATTAGTAGCCATACCCACTGCAATACCGGTAGAGCCATTCATCAGAAGGTTAGGTAAAGCAGCAGGAAGAACAGTCGGTTCAGTTGAACTTTCTTTGTAATTTGGTGCAAAGTCCACCGTGTCTTCGTCTATATCTTTTAAAAGCTCTTCAGAAAGTTTAGTAAGTCTACATTCAGTATACCTATATGCCGCAGCAGAGTCTCCATCAACAGAGCCGAAGTTTCCCTGTCCATCAACTAGAGGGTATCTCATAACCCAAGGTTGAGCCATTCTTACAAGAGTATCATAAACTGAACTGTCACCATGTGGATGATAGTTTTTAAGAACTTCTCCAACAACACCCGCACATTTATCATAGGCTCGGTTATGCAACAAACCTTCACGGAGCATTGCATATAAAACTCTTCTTTGAACAGGCTTAAATCCATCACGAACATCGGGTAGGGCTCGGCTTACAATCACAGACATCGAGTAGTCGATGTATGCTTTTTGCATAATGTCGCTAATATTTTCTTTCATAAATTTGTGTGTAATTAATTATGCATCTAAAAAACTAACATTTAATGCATTGTCTTCGATGAACATTCGGCGCGGGGCCACCTCTTCTCCCATTAATGTTGTAAATATTTCATCTGCGGCTACTGCATCTTCTATATCTACACGAACCAAAGTACGGCTAGCTGGATCCATGGTTGTTTCAAAGAGTTGCTTTGGGTTCATTTCACCTAATCCCTTATACCTTTGAATTTGCAGGCCCTTTCTTCCTAAGGACCTGAGCTTCTGCAAATAATCATTTATGCCAAGAATTTCGACCGGGTTATTTGTGCTTTCTTTAGAATCTCCTAGTTGAAAAAGGGGATCTTCTTCGTTTTTATTAAAAAAGCTAAAGTCTAATCCTAATTCTTTAGCATTATTGATTAGTTTCTCCAGTTCTTTTGATTCGAAAACTTCGTATATATCAATTCTTTGAGAGAAAGTGATTCCATTTTGCTCAACTTCTCTTGTTAGGAATGAAACATCAGGATCATCAAATTGCAGACCTTGAGAATTCATAAACCCAACCTTTGAATCAATATCTGTGAGAAACCGAATTTCTTCATCATTTCCAGTTCTTATTCTAGCTGCATACTTGGGTAATTGATCCGAACTCGAGTCATACTGAGCGAGCAATCTTTCAAGATTAAAACCATACCTGCCTAGGTTTTTTCCGATCTGTTCAATTTTTAAAAGAATCGGATTTATTTCAGAAAGAACATTTTCTGAATACACAAAATTATCTTTAGTTCGCACCAATTGCATATCCTCGCATCCTAATTTGATAAGAATTTGGCTCATTTCGAAATCATCCTGAATGTACTGTTCGGTTTTTCTTCTTTTAATTTTATAAAGTGGTGGTTTTGCAACATAGACATAACCATTTTCGATCAATCCTTTCATCTGTCTAAATATGAAAGTTAAAAGAAGGGTTCTAATGTGTGCACCGTCCACATCCGCATCAGTCATAATAATTATCTTATGATACCTCGCTTTGGTCGCATCGAATGAACCTTCTCCCTCATGATCTCCGATACCAGTACCAACAGCAGTAATTAAGCTTCTAATTTCTGCATTGTTTAGGACTTTATCAAGTCTAGCCTTTTCGACATTCAGAAGTTTTCCCCTTAGCGGCAGTATGGCTTGGGTTAATCGGTCTCTGCCTTGTTTTGCCGAACCTCCAGCGGAATCACCTTCGACGATGTAAAGCTCACTTAAAGAAGGATCTTTCTCAGAGCAATCTGCAAGTTTTCCTGGCAAACCGCCACCTGAAAGGGCTCCTTTTCTGACAGTTTCTCTTGCTTTTCGTGCGGCCTCTCTGGCTCGAGCGGCATGGATTACTTTTTGTACGATCATTTTTGCATTATCTGGGGTAACTTCAAAATAATGCTTTAATTTTTCGCCTACTATTTTTTGTACAATTCCATCAACTTCCCTATTTGAAAGCTTCGTTTTGGTTTGACCCTCAAATCTTGGCTCTGGGACTTTGACTGAAACGACTGCGGTAAGTCCTTCACGTACATCATCCCCAGTAAGAGAAAGTTCTTTCTCTTTGAGCAATTCGTTTTGCCTCGCATAGGAATTGATTACACGGGTAAGTGCTGTACGGAACCCCGAAAGATGGGTACCTCCTTCAATATTATGAATGGAGTTTGCGTATGCATATAGTTGGTCATTGAAAGAATCATTATAAATCATGGCTATCTCAACCATTATCAATCCGTCGCCAGATTCGGGCGGAGCTTCCCCAGAAAACGCAATGGGTTGGTCAATGAGACACACTTTATTTTTATTCAAGTATTCCACATACTCTGAAATCCCATTTTCAAATAAGAAGCTTTCTTTTTTTGAGTCTTTCTCTTCTAGTAGATGGATTTTTACTCCTGGATTGAGAAATGCTAATTCACGAAGTCTCTTGGCCAACAACTCGAATTTAAATTCTCTCGTTTCCTCAAATATTTGATCATCTGGCATGAATGTTATTTTGGTTCCAGTAGAAACAGCATCTCCAATAACTTTTAATTCTTGAGTGGTTTTTCCCCTAGCAAATGTCATTTGGTGGACTTTTCCCTCTCTTCTTACTTCAGCAACAAACCATTCTGAAACTGCGTTAACGCATTTCGCCCCAACTCCATGAAGACCACCAGATACCTGATAGGCTCCTTTCCCAAATTTCCCCCCTGCATGTAAGTTGGTAAGTACAAGTTCCAATGCAGGCATGTTGTGTTTTGGATGAATGTCCACAGGTATACCACGCCCATTGTCTTGTATCGTGCATGATCCATCCGTGTGTAAGATTACCGAAATTTCAGAACAATACCCTGCCAAAGCTTCATCAATTGAATTGTCCACGATTTCAAATACACAATGGTGCAATCCTCTTTCATTCGTGTCCCCGATATACATATCAGGTCTTTTGCGTACACCCTCAAGTCCCTCGAGCTTTTGTATTTGGGAGGAGTCGTAATTTTCTTTTTCAGGATTTGTAGAATCAGTCATAGTAAAGTTTCAATAATACAGATTTATTATTAGCAGTGCTTATAAGTAGTTTTCTTTTTAATCCAAAAATTAAGGGTTAACACTGATAATCTAACCATATCCTATTTTGCTTTTATGGAAAGTAGTCGTCAAGAGACTAATAAGAAAAAATGGTGATAGATTTCTCCAAATTAAATGTTGCTTTTGCTATTTTAGTAATTTTATAAATCATTGCAATACAACAACTAGCGTGAATTTGATGCTCAATGGCTGAAGCCGTTTGCTAGATTTTTTGATATGTCTTCCATCAGGTGCTTTAAAATCTTTCAATTTAAAGAAAATAATTTCGGGTATTTAATTTAAGTTTCGAACAAAAAATGTCCCAATTTGAATTGGCTTTAGGATTTACATATGGCTCTATTAATTAGTAAAATTTATGGAAAATTTACTTTGGAAAAAAATCCCACAGCCATCCAACTATTGAAATTGTACCGAATAAATAAATTAGCATGGGCCAGATTCCAAATTTTGCAAAATCCTTAAATCTGTACCCACCTACGGTGTAAACGAAGGTATTGGTTTGATAGCCGATGGGCGTCATAAAACTTGCGGAAGCCGCAATACAGCAAGTCAGGACAAAAGCTCTAGCCTCGTTGGTAGTAAGACCAAATTGAAAAGCCACCATAAGGGCAACAGGAGTCATAATTGCAATGGTGGCATTATTGGAGAGAAGCTCCGTCATCATAGCTGTGAAGATATAAAGGATAAAGAGTGCACCAATAACCTGCCATTGCGAGCTCAAGCCAAATGTGGTAGTTGTTTTTATCAACTCAGCCATAATAGCAGATGCCCCACTTTTTTGCATGACCAACCCTAGGGCTAACATTGAGTAAATTAAAAGGAGTAGATTCCATTCTACCGAACGAATAGCTTCTTTAAAACTTATGGATTTTCCCAATATTAATAACCCTGCTGCAAATAATGCTGCGGCATGTAAGGGCAAAAGCCCCATTGTAGCAACGGTGACTATTACTCCCAGAGCTCCAACTGCGAGGACTGCTCTCATTGGCTTTTTGTTTACCGGTAGTGGAGCATTATCCAAAAGAACCGCTTCCCGTGAATCTCTTAAACTCTCGACACTACTCTCCGTTCCCAAGAGAAGAAGAGTGTCTCCTGTTTGTAATTTTAAGCTATTAAGCCTCAACTGGAGGTTCTTTCCCCTTCTATGTAGGGCAACTACAGTTAAATTAAAACGCCCACGAAAGTCTGCATCGACTAGAGTCTTTGACAACAGTCCAGAGGAAGGTCTCACCATCGCCTCGACCATTATTGCCTCGGAAGTATTGATTTGCTCGATACCCAAGTCGATTTGATCAAAAAACTTAAATCCTCGTACTTCACGAGCAGCATCAATAAGTCCCTGTGGTTTACAGGATAAGATCAAACGGTCTCCTTCCTTTAGCTCCTCATCACTTAATGAGGTTGAAAGGGTTTTGCCGTTTCGAACAATATCCAATAATCTCACCCCTTGTACTTTGGATATAGATGTGTTTTTCACCTTTTCTCCAACAATGGCTGAATCTTGCAATACAATGGCTTCAGAAATGAATTCCTTCCGGTCAATATCTGCAATAATTTTACTAAGTGCCTCCCTTTCTGGCAGAAGTCTTTTCCCAAAAATAATAACAAAAATAATTCCCAATACCATCAGCGGGAAACCGATTTTAGTTAACTCAAACATTTTCATGGGCTCCATGTTGGGATAAAATTGTGACGATGACATGAGCCCGCTTGCCAAAATGTTTGTACTGGTTCCAATAAGCGTACAGCAACCGCCAAAAATCGATGCATATGAAATTGGAATCAACAACTTGGATGAGGCGACTCCCAAGGATCGGGAAAGCGCAATAGCCACGGGTAAAAGAATTACCACAACTGGAGTATTATTAATGAAAGCGGAAAAGCAGGCGACTGCTGTAAGGAGTAGAAGCAAAAAGGGATGAAAACCCAAACGGGTTAACTCTTGTAAATAACTGGTAAATCTTTCGATTATTCCTTGTTTACTTAGAGCAGCACTGACCATAAACATTCCCACAATCGCCAACGGTGCCTCGCTAGTAAAAATAAAGGCCAGTTCATTAATAGTTGGCCAATTCTCCATCCTAAAAATACAAAAGAATAAAAGGGCCAGGAGAAGGGATATTGAAGTGATTTCAATTTTTACCTTTTCTAGGGCAAAGCTAGTAATAGCTCCAACAAGTAAAATAAAAGCAAGAATGAGCTCGACTTGAAAAAAATCCTCCACAGTTACAGTAATCAATTTATTAAGTTTGCGAAATCGGTGGTTTCAGAAATCATCTATGTTTGATTTCGTGATGTCGAACATAACCTGATTTTACAATGACTTATCAGCTTCCTAATCGTCCACGCAGGCTTCGATCCTCTAATGCAATTCGGGCACTCGTTGAAGAAACCCGATTAACGATAGATGATTTTGTGTTGCCTGTTTTTGTAACTGAAGAAACAAAACCCTCTGAAATTAGTTCCATGCCAGGTGTTTTTTGTTGGCCAGTTTCCGGTCTTGGTGATCAATTAAGAAATTGGCGGGAAATGGGTATTCGTGCATTTGCATTGTTTCCTAAAATCGATCCACAAAAAAAAGACGATCAAGGCAGTGAAATTTTGAACCGTAATGCCTTGGTGTACCGTGCTTCGAAATCGATCAAGGACTTAAACTTAGACATTCTTCTAATCGCCGACTTGGCACTGGACCCTTACACAAATCACGGACATGACGGCGTGCTGAACGCAGATGGTACTGTCGATAATGACAGAACCGTTGAAATACTTGCTGATACTGCAGTTGTTTGTGCAAATGCCGGTTTTGACTGGGTTGCCCCATCTGACATGATGGACGGCAGGGTAGGGGCTATTCGAAAAGCTTTGGATGATAGTTCTTTTTGTAATACAGGCATTATTTCGTATTCGGCAAAGTTTGCATCTTCCTATTACGGTCCTTTTCGCTCTGCGATTAATTCTTCACTTGACGGGAAGACTTTGGACAAAAAGACATATCAACTATGCCCCTCCAACTTCAGGGAGGCCAAAAGGGAGCTCGTGCTTGATTTTGAAGAAGGTGCGGATGTGCTTATGGTCAAACCTGCAGAGCCTTACTTGGATGTGATTAGGTATGCCAGTCAAAATATAGATCTTCCCATAGCTGCATACCAGGTTTCTGGAGAATATTCTCGAATAATGGCAGCAGACAAACTTGGATGGCTTAACTGGGAGAATTGTGCCCTTGAATCATTGGTGGGCATCAAGCGTGCCGGGGCGGATTTAATCTTTAGTTATTTTGCCGATCGTTTGGCTAAAAGACTTTAAATTACATTCTATTTTGCTTCATCAGGAGCTCCTCCCTCATAAGAAGTAACTTCTTCTTCTCGATCTTCTTCATCTTCCCACTTGAGGTCCTCGTCAGGCAGTAATTTTTCTTCTTTGTCAGATACTTCAACTAAGTGATTATCGAGGTCTGAGTAATCTTCTTCCCCTTCATCGTCTCCATCTTTTTCATCATCTAAATCAGAATCGATTTGAAAGCCGTCTGGAACAAACTCAAGAATAGAGACTAACTCATCGCTGAAGTGGCTTCGCCTTCCTTCCAAAAAATCGTTATTCTGTTTTTCTGAAAGCACTTCCTCCATTTCTTCAATCGTGTAGGGCTCAGAAAATTCTATCAGGTCGTTGAGCATTGCGACCCTTATCTGGGTAACATGACTCAAAAAGTCAGCAAAAGGCCCCTTCTCTTCATCTAAAACATCAGGAAGAGCAAAAAGCATGTCTTCGGCTTTCAGTAAAGAATCCCTGACTCTTTCCAATTTAACTTTCTTTCCTGGCACTTCTTCGGCAATCTCAAATGTAAAAAATGCTTCATCTACTAACTGGGATTGTAATCCAAATTCAGTCATAGAATCCAAGAGTTCGTTAATATAGATGAACTGTTTAGGATCAATTATACCAAGATCTTCAATGTCCCAATTCTCTACATCGCTTATGGAATCAACCCACCATTTGCTTTCATTATCACAACGAACTACACACCAATCTAGGCTCGGACTTGTTTTTTTCATTGGATTGCCATAAGAGAAGTTCAAATTGTATGTCAATCAATACTGACAAAATTTTATTTTTCTTTTACTGAATTACTTTCTAAATCATCTATCCAAACGGCACTATTCGCACATTTTATTTTCATGCTTTATCACAATATAATTAAGCCAATTTTATTTTCATTAGACCCTGAGATGGCACATGAATTAGGTGCAAAAAGCCTTCATCTATTGGGAAAATGCAGACCTGGGTGTGCTCTCTTAAGAAAACTTTTGCTCTGCCAAAAGAATCCAGTCGAAGTTTTAGGATTAAGGTTTCCTAATTGTGTCGGACAAGCTGCTGGCTTAGATAAAGACGGACTCTTCCCCTTAGCATCTGAAGCTATTGGGTTCGGGTTTGTAGAGGTTGGCACAGTAACACCCTTGTCACAACCCGGCAATGATAGGCCCCGCCTTTTTCGTATTCCACACAAATTAGCCTTGGTTAACCGGATGGGGTTTAACAATGATGGTGTGGAAGCGTTAAAAAACAGGTTATCTTCTTCATTTCCTAAAAATAAAAGGCTCATTCCCCTTGGCATTAATTTAGGGAAAGGGAAATCTACTCCTCTTGAAAAAGCCTTGGATGATTATTGTGCCGGATTTGACCAAACTGCCCACCTTGCAGATTATATCACAATCAATATTAGTTCCCCAAACACTCAAAATTTAAGAAATTTACAAAAAGATGAGTACCTAGACCCATTTCTTTCTGGCATTAAGGAACATCGTGCTCATTGGTCTAAACTTCATAATATCCCTTCCCCGCCATGCTTGCTAAAGATTTCCCCTGATGAAAGTTTCAAGAGTTTAGAAGGAATCATATCTAAAGCAGTTGAGCACAATTTCGATGGTATCGTGGCTTGTAATACAACCATTAATCCGAGTCGAGAAGATTTCGGTTCGAAAACTTTACCGGAAGGAGGCATTAGCGGAAAGCCAATTGAACGGAGGGCCAACGAAATTATTAAGTTTGTTAGTAAGCTAACCGATTTCAAACTACCGATCATTGGCGTTGGAGGCATTCACGACTACGAAAGTGCACAACGAAAATTGGATGCTGGAGCAAATCTCCTGCAAATTTATACTTCTTTTGTTTACAATGGCCCCCTATGGCCTTCCCAGCTAGCCAAAAGAATCCCGCTTGCCAAGTCTTGGTAGTTTTGAGGAATATAGTAAGGTACTATTTATTTTTATGAGAAATTTCCTTCTAATTTCATTTGCCGCTCTTGTCGCCACCGGATGCATGTCTTTTTTTATTCTTTTTGAAGGAAATCCTAAGCTGGTACAGAAATGGTGGGCAGAATTTGCGAGAGAAAGCGAAACCCTTCCCTTTGCCCCTTACAAATCGAGGGTTGTATCTACATCAGAAATTCGAACAGAGTCAGCAAATGAATTGATTATTCTTGATCATAATCTTTTTTGGCGTGGTTCAGGTGCAATCATAATCCCCCAACTAAATAACGATAAAACGGTCAAAAAATTTGTAGTTAAACACGGTGGGCGAGGTTTTTCCGGGCTGGTGAAGGCTTATGTTAGTGGAGCTGGCGGTGAGAACTTTGAGATAAGCCCCTTGTTAGTACAAGATGGTTCAATAATTTCGGTTCCTATCAAAAAAACAGCAAAATGGCATGATGAACCACTGGTATATGTCTTTGGTGAAAAAGTTCCTTTTAGTGGTATAGTTGAAAGTCAATTCCCGAGTGGTCAACTCATTGAACAAACGCCGTATCTTTCAGGCAAAATTCACGGAACGAAGAAGGGCTGGAATGAACAAGGAATCCCCTTATATTCAAAAGATTATGTATCGGGAAAAAAACAAGGCACCCATATCTTCTGGTTTGAGCAGACTAATGATCCAGATGACTACAAACCAATTAAATCACCAACAGGGGAAATATTTCCTACATTATGGATCAAATTAAGAGAAGACGCGAAAGAGAAATTTGGTGGTAAATTTGGTTCGCACTTAGCAAATGAATGGGTGACATTCAATTACCGGAGGAAAGGTGGAGATTTTCCTGTAAGACTTTTAGAACATTGGAAAAATAATGTTCGGCACGGTCTATTTGAGGGCTTTGATGAATTTGGTAATAAAACATTCAAAGACGATTACAAAATGGGTCTTCGTGTAAAACACAAGACTTTTGATAAAACAAAGGGATAAATGGTGCTCAAGGGGGGACTCGAACCCCCACGCCTTTCGGCACTAGATCCTTAGTCTAGCGCGTCTACCAATTCCGCCACCTGAGCAAAAAATAAAATCATAGAATTTGAAAAAGTTTTTGCAAGTAAGTTGTTATGTTGGTGAGAATATTTGAAAATCTAACTTTCTTTGATCATAATGTACCAATGAAAAATTAAGCTGAAAATGCTTAACATTGTTTATTATTATTTTAGGAACAGCCCATTCAAAAACTAAAAGATATTGGGAGCCAAGAAGTGGAAAAACCTCGGTTTCGAAGAATTCGGTATCTGGTTGGAACCTGTAAAAATCACAATGAATAACATTTCTTGAACCCCGGTATTGATTTAAAATCCCGTAACTAGAACTAGAAACATCGAAACAATTGAAGAAGCGAAGTAGTGTAGAAGTAAATGTAGTTTTTCCAACTCCCATCGAGCCATTTAAAAATAGGACGCTATTATTTTCGCCAATTTCAGTATATATTGTATGTGCAATATTTTTATAATTTTCAGGTGCATCAACAATTGTAGTAATCATAAAATAAAAATGAGCATAATACCAT
>OMJS01000083.1 GCA_900299365.1 Opitutales bacterium | reverse complement strand
TTTTTATGGCTTGGTTTGCTTTCGGCATGCATGCCTCGTTTATCTTTTGCGGGGGTGTAAAATTTTGCCTGACTGGCACCTCCCTGGTACTGCCGATTGAGCGTGGGCATGAGGGATCCGGTGGAAGCAATCCATTGGTCGAATTTCTTTTTCATCTGGTTGACTATTCCGACCTTCTTGTATGCCAGATTGTTCGTTTCTCCCCGGTCATTGCCAAGGTTGTACAACTCGGTGGAAGAATCCTCATATTTAATCACCAGTTTGAAATCCCCCATTCGAATGGCGCCGGATGGGCCCATGCTGTTGATGTGGTGGTAGTGGGGATAATGAAAATAGAGAGCTTCCCGACCGAGTTTTTGGTTTTCTTTTTTTAGTAAAGGCTTGAGGGATAATCCATCCAAATGCTGATTTGGCTCGAGGGGTAGACCTGCAAGATCGAGCAGGGTGGGGTAAAAATCGTTGCTTATTACAGGCTCGGAGATAGTGCGGCCATTTTTAGTAAGCCCCGGAAAATCCATGATCAAGGGTACGCGGATTCCACCTTCGTAGACCCATGCTTTACCCGCTTTGTTCGGCAGTATGGAGGTGACGGAACTTTGGCTACTTCCGGTGGAAAGCCCGCCATTGTCGGAAAAGAAAAGCAGGATGGTATTGTTCCTCAAGTTCAAGCGGTCGAGGGTGGCGAGGACCCGGCCAATGTTTTCATCGAGGCTCTCCACCATCGCGGCATAAGTGGGGTTATCTTGGCGGGAATCAGCAAAACTCTGATGAACAGGGATGCCCGGAGTACCTTTCTTATCCAGCCCCATTGCTTTGGCTTTTTGCTGATATTTTTTCAGTTTCTCTGGCTTGGCTCCAAGGGGTGTATGCACGGTATAAAACCAGAAATTCAAAAAGAAGGGATTATCCTTCTCTTTTTCAATAAAATTGATCGCATGATCTGTCAGGATATCGGTCAGGTAATCCCCCGGTTTACCATCCTCCAGTCCGGGAACATTGGTGCTCGGGTGTTGTTTGCTCTTGTAGGGAAAGAGAAAGGAGCCGGGTTGTCCCATTTTATGGCCTGCCACATTGAGATCGAACCCATGGTTTTCAGGGTAGTGATCAGTGCCGTGTTGGTGGTGTGCCTGCAGGTGCCATTTGCCCACATGAGCAGTGGTGTAGCCATTTTTCTTGAAAGCTTCCGCCAGGGTGAGATCATTGGCTGGCATATTGCCTTTTACTGCGGGTGGTTCGAGTATGTATTTTGGGCCACGGGCTCCGGAACTGCCGCTATGATTGGTCAGCCCGATCCGGCTGGGATATTTACCGGTTAGTACACTGGCACGCGTGGGAGAACAAACGGGGTTGGCAGAGTAGGCGTTGTCAAAGAAGACACCCTGGTTAGCCAGTGCATCGAGGTTTGGGGTTTCGTAAAAGTTACTACCGGTAAAGCTTAGATCGGTGTAGCCAAGATCATCCACCAGAAAGAGAATTACATTGGGTTTTTTTCCCTGAGCACCTGCAAAGAGGGAAATGAGAAGTGAAAAGAGGAGCGGAAGACCGGATTTCATAGCATAATTAATGAGGGTGCCTTATTTTAAGTCGAGAAAATCCAACCCTGTTTGCCTATTATTTTATGGTGTGTCAGAGTCAGTTTGTCGTAAATTAACAGAATAAAAACGCAATATATGCCTTTTGTTTCAGGGAGTTGAATATTAGTAGATATGACCTTTATGATTGGGAAAATTTCTGGATTTATTATTTTAGCTGCTTGGTTGGGGGCATGTTTGCAGACTGTCTATTCCATAAATCTATCCAAAGAGGAATTATATAAAACATACTGCTCTGCCTGCCATGGTGCCAAGGGCGAGGGCGGAGTGGAAGGCACGGCTCCGCCATTGGTCAACAGTGCATGGGTGAAGGGAGAGCCTGACCGGGCGATCAAGATCGTGCTTCACGGGGTGATGGGCAAAATGGATGTGGCCGGTAAAAACTACGATCTGATGATGCCCCCACAGGGAGCTGTGCTTAATGATCGCCAGATCGCCTCAATCATAACTTTCACTCGGGAAATGAACGGTCTTGCTAAGAGGGATGCCACTGTCGATCCAAACAAAGTTGCCAAATGGCGGGCCAAATATCAGGACAAGGAAACCTATTGGAAAACGGAGGAATTGCTCAGGGATCATCCACTACCCCTTGAAGGAGGAATTCTAGAAAACCTCACCCGGAGTTCCTACACCGGAGAGTACAAAGAGATTCCAGATTTTGCTGTCCTCAAACCAGCAAAAGTCGAAAAGCAGACGGATGGTGTGGTTTCATTGCGGGGATACAAAGGGGAGGAACATTTTGCCCTGGTTTGGGAGGGAAATTTAAAAATCAAGAGAGAGGGAGAGTTCCAGTTTTCCTTGGATTCGGATGATGTCTCCCGCCTTTACATCAATGACAAACAGGTGATTGAGGTAAAGGGGTTGGGACCGACCGGGCGGATGAAAACCGGGAAAATCGCTCTGCATCCAGGTGATAATAAACTGCGGCTGGAATATGCGGAGTACTCCGGGCGGGAGGGATTAATTCTTGGAGTAAAGGGACCTGGCTTTGCCAAGAATACTTTTCTGACTGAAGAAAAATACAAGACTGTATCCCGTCCCAGAGTTACTCCACACATGATTGTTCCCGATGGTCTAAAGGCGGTGCATTTCCGTAATTTTATCATGGGCACGAGTTCGAGAAGTTTTGCGGTGGGATATCCGGGAGGAACTAACTTGGTGTTTGACCAGAAACTCTGCGGGTTGGCGATGCTGTGGGAGGGTGAATTTATCAACGCTGCTCCTCGCTGGAATGCAAGAGGTACAGTAACATTGCCTCCGATTGGTCGTCCGCTTTACAATTTGCAAAACGGAAACTCCTTCCCTGGTCAGACCATGGCTTT
>OMJS01000082.1 GCA_900299365.1 Opitutales bacterium | reverse complement strand
GACGTTTTCCAGGTGGCTATTTCAAGCGTGAAGGAAAACCAACCGAGAAGGAAATTCTCACCTCCCGCTTGTGCGACCGTCCCTTGCGCCCTCTCTTCCCCAAGGGATTTCTTAATGAGGTACAGGTGATTGGATACTTACTTTCCACCGACATGGTAAATGAAGGGGATGTCCTCATGGTAAACGGAGCATCCGCTGCCCTAATGATTTCCGACATTCCCTGGAATGGTCCTATCGGATGTGTACGCCTTGGCCAGATTGACGGGGAATTCGTGGTTAATCCGACCAATGAACAAATGTACGACTCCACTCTCGATCTGATCTATGTTGGAAACGAGAAGGAAATGATGATGATCGAAGGATCTGCGGACCAAATCCCTGAGGATCGTTTTGTAGAGGCACTTGAATATGCTCATGAAGCCATTCAGGACATCATTGCCGCCCAGCGTGAACTCGCTGCCCTTTGCGGAAAGCAAAAGAAGGAATTTGAACTGGTCAAAGTACCTGACGATGTACTCGCTCTTTGCCGCGAAATCACCGGTAACCGTATGGAAGAGGCAATCTTTGCGGATTCCAAGCAGGAACGCCAGGTAGCTGTCGATGCGATCAAGGAAGAAGCGGACAAAGCATGTGAGGAAAAGTTCGGAGAGGAGTACGATGAGGACCATGTAAAAATGGCTTTCGAAGTGATTCAGGAAGAAGTTTACCGCGATAATATTCTCGGAAAAGGAAAGCGTGCGGATGGTCGTGGACCTGATGATTTACGTGAGATCACCTGTGAAACCGGAGTACTTCCCCGCGTTCATGGTTCCTCGATCTTTACCCGTGGGGAAACTCAGTCCCTCGTACTTTCCACTCTTGGTACCAGTCGTGATGTGCAGGACCTCGACGGATTGACCGGTGGCCCCACCTCCAAGTCCTTCATTTTGCACTACAACTTTCCTCCCTTTTCCGTCGGTGAAGCTGGCAGGTTCGGATTTACTGGACGCCGCGAAATTGGGCACGGTGCTCTTGCTGAGCGTTCTGTACTTCCCGTACTTCCGCCAGAAGACGAATTTCCTTACGCTATCCGTGTAGTTTCGGAAATTATGTCCTCTAATGGATCGACCTCCATGGCCAGTGTATGTGGTGGATCCCTCGCATTAATGGATGCCGGAGTGCCCCTTAGTGGACATGTTGCTGGTATTTCCACCGGTTTGGTGACCGAGCACGATGATAATGGAAATATTTCCAAACATGTGGTTCTCACCGATATCATCGGGGCGGAAGATCACTTCGGAGATATGGACTTCAAAGTATGTGGCACCCGTCAGGGAGTGACCGGATTCCAGTTGGATCTAAAGATTCAGGGCCTTCCATTCGACATCGCCAAGGAGGCGGTAAAACAGGTAACTGCAGCAAGAATGAAGATTCTTGATGTAATGGATGCTGCTCTTCCTTCCCATCGTACGGAATTACGCGAGCATGCTCCACGTATCGAGTCTGTAAAGATTGACCCGGAGAAAATCGGTGCCTTGATCGGACCAGGAGGAAAGAATATCCGCCGAATCACTGAAGTGACCGGTGCTAATATCGATATCGATGAGGACAACAGTGGAAAAGTACGCATCTATGCGACGAATTCGGAAGCGATGCAGCGTGCTCTCGACGAGATCGAACTGGTGACCGGAGAGATCGAGGTAGGTAAGATTTACCGTGGTATTGTTCGCGGAGTGAAGGAATTTGGTGCATTCGTAGAATGTTTACCAGGCAAGGAAGGACTTTGCCACATTTCCGAACTCGCAGACTTCCGGGTGAACAAGACCGAAGACATTTGCAAACTTGGGGATGAAATCATCGTCAAGTGTATTGGTATCGACGACAAAGGTCGGGTAAAACTGAGCCGCCGTGCCGCAATGGAGGAAAACAAACCAGCTGAAGATACCGAATCTTCCAACGAGGGATCCTCGGAAGAGACAGAGGAAGCAGCTGAGCCAGTAGCCTCCTAAGAGCAGAAAGCTTTACACTCCAAAGCTTCTAAAATTCCCCTAAGCGGGCATCCATTCATGGGTGCCCGCTTTTTTTTACCTAAATTTTGCATAACAAAAAAATCTTCCGATTGCCGGATAAGGAGGAATTCGATAGGTAAGAATCGTATCTAATGAGTGACGCAAAAAAACCTCTAATTCTAGCAACCAATGACGATGGAATAAGTTCCAACTTCCTAATCCAATTGGTCGAAGCATTGAGCGAGAATTGCGAAGTAATAACATGTGCTCCTGATGGTGAGCGTAGTTGGATCGGGCATGCCATTACCCGCCACCAAACCCTAGAGCCCAAAGAAGTAAAAAAATACCCGGGTAAGATTGCATACTCAGTTAATGGTACCCCGGCAGACTGCGTGAATTTGGCGGTTGGAAATTTACTGGACCGGGAACCCGATGTGGTGGTCAGCGGAATCAACCTGGGATATAATATAACCATGCCGATGATTTTATCATCGGGCACAGTGGGTGGGGCAATGGAAGCATCCCTGCTTGGTTTGCGGGCAATGGCGGTAAGCCTAGCTCTCCCCAATGAAAAATTTGATCAAATTCGGGATAGTGGAGGAAAAGTAAAAGGAGAAATGGCCAAAACCCTGGATGCGGCCGCAAAATCAGCGGCAAAGTATGCCCAAACCATTGCCACACTACCAGTGCCGGAAGGATTGACTGTTAATAATCTGAACTATCCTCCCGGATATGATGGTAAAGAAGATCCAATCTTGACCTTTGCGAATTCCCTAAAGTTAAACAGTTTATTTAAACTCACCAAAGATGGAAAGAGCTACCAACTGACCTACCAGACCGAATGGTTGGACAATGCCAAAGTGGAAGTCGGGTCTGATCTTTGGGCATTGCAAGAAAATATGGCAAGTATTTCGCGGCTCGATTTTTCGGAGGCCAGTGGCAAGCGTTACTTGGAACCCTGATTAAACCATGCTTCATCGAATATTCCGTTTACTTTATTGGCGAAAACGTCGAAATTACGGAAAACCATACCGAAAAATATCCGGCCGGTCCATGGATCGTGACCTCGTTCATTATTTTCATGATTTCGGGGATGACGGAGCAAATTCTCACCAATCCTATTGGTTGCGAAAAATTATTTTTAAAACCCTGTTATGGATCGTGTTTTTAATCTTTGCGTGCTGGTTTGCTTACGAAAGTTATCTCGGGCTTTTAATTTACGACGGATAAGCACTCATTTCGCTTGATCGAATGGTAGGAAATGGCTATTAATCTTCCTTTTCCCAAATTTTCATCATGAGAAAGACGCACAAAGGAATCGCCAAACGTTTTAAGGTAACCGGATCGGGCAAAGTTACCCACCGTAAGCCCGGGCAACGTCACTTGCGCCGCAAGAAAACTAACAAACAGGTACAGGCGGGTCGCCAAAACCAAGTTCTTGCCCCAGGTATGGCAAAACGTGTGATCAACGCACTTTCCAGCTAATCATTTACTTTTAACCAAACATTAGAGGAGATCCTTAGTCATGCCACGTGCACGCAATGTTCCCGCCACCCGCAAACGCCGCAAAAAAGTCTTAAAGAAAGCACGCGGATATTTTGGAAATAAGTCCCGTCTCTTCCGCTATGCTAAAGATGCAGTAGATCGTGGTGAAGCTTATGCATACGCACATCGCCGTAAGCGCCGTACCGAATTTCGCCAACTTTGGATTGTCCGTATCAATGCCGCTTGTCGCGAAGAGGGATTGCGTTACGGCGAATTCATTCACGGATTAAGCAAAGCAAACATCGAGCTTAACCGGAAGATGCTTTCCGAACTGGCCATCCACGAACCCGAAGCTTTCAAGGAATTAGTGGGTAAGGCAAAAACCGCCCTCGCGGCCTAAGGGCTCGCTGGTTTCTCTATTATTGGCGTGGAGAACGATCTCCAAGCCATTGTCGCCCAAGCGGAGGCAAGTCAGGCTGATATTTCCAGCCGTTCCGACTGGGATCAAGCAAAAGCTGCCATTCTTGGGCCCAAGGGTACTCTTACTCAGGCATCTAAATTAATTGGACAATTACCCAGGGAAGAAAAACCTGCTTTTGGACAAGCCCTCAATCAGGCAAAAAAAGAAGTGGAAGCACTTTTCGCTGCCTCTCTTAGCAAGATTGAAGAACAGGCTGACCTGGCCGCACTGGGAGATCCGTATGACCCAACCCTCCCAGCCATTCCCAACCGCTCAGGAAGTTTACATCCCCTCTCAGCCACCCGTCGAAAAGTGGTCTCCATATTTCGGAAGATTGGATTTACTGTAACTGAAGCAACCGAAGTGGAAACCGAATGGTTTTGTTTTGATGCCCTCAATACACCCGAAGATCATCCCGCACGGGACGCCCAGGATACCCTCTTTTTCTCTCCTGAATCCAAATGGGCCAATGTTTCCAAAAAATCCAAGGAGGCTCATCTTCTACGCACCCATACTTCATCGGTACAAATTCGTACGATGCTTCGGGAAAAACCACCCCTTCGGATAATTGCACCAGGTCGTTGTTTCCGCCGGGATACAGTTGACGCCACCCACTCAGCAAACTTTCACCAGATCGAAGGACTTTGTATCGACCGCAAAGTAAACTTGCTCGATCTTAAGGGCGTGCTCGATCATTTTCTCAGGGAAACTTTCGGAAATAAAGTACAGACCCGATTAAGGCCCAGTTTCTTTCCTTTTACCGAGCCCAGTTTCGAAGTAGATCTGAAAGCACCAAACCTGGGAAAACTTAGCGATAAATGGATTGAGATCATGGGGTGCGGACTGGTCGATCCGGAAGTTTTAAAATTAGTTAACCTTGATCCTCAGGAATGGGGAGGATTTGCCTTTGGGGTAGGAATTGAACGGATTACCATGATCCTCAATGGGATTGATGATATTCGTCACTTCTACCAGAACGACCAGCGCTTTCTTTCGCAATTTACAGGACCCGCATGAAAATAAGTCTGGAATGGTTGAAAGAATATGTGGATTTGCCGGCTGATGCGGGCGAATTGATCGATGTATTGCCCATGCTCGGACTGGAAGTGGAAGAAACCGAAGGTTCTGAAACTACATCACTCGACCATGTGGTGGTGGGTGAAGTGCTGGATAAACAACCACATCCTGAAGCGGACCGCTTGAGCGTGTGCCGGGTAAGTGTGGGAGCAGAAGAACCCGCCAATATTGTTTGTGGGGCGACTAATTTTCAGGTGGGAGACCGCGTACCAGTTGCCCTGCCTGGGGCGAAATTGCCCGGTGGATTTAAAATCAAGAAATCAAAACTACGTGGCGTGCCCTCAGAGGGAATGATGTGCAGTGCCAAAGAATTGCAACTGGGAGAAGATGACCATGGATTAATGATCCTTTCAGACTCCCCAGCAATTGGCACCCCGATTGAGGATGCGGTTTCTCCCGACCGGGTACTGGAGCTGGAAATCACAGCCAACCGGGGAGATTGCCTCAGTCATATCGGAGTAGCCCGAGAAATTGCCGGACGCTACCAAAAGGAATTAAAAATTCCAGAAACCCATGCCGATGCACAGCCAGTTGAACAAGCAGATGTTAACTGCCTGCTTAATGAGGTCAGGCTGGATGATGATGCCTGCCCATACTACACGCTGTGGACTATCCGTGGAGTAAAGATCGGCCCCAGTCCGGAATGGATGCAGAAACGATTACAGGCGGTAGGACTGCGCCCCATCAACAATGTGGTGGATGTTACCAATTATGTCCTGCTTGAGACCGGACAACCCTTACATGCTTTTGATGCAAAAAAGATCAAGGGTCCGTCCATCATCGTTCGTAATGCTCAGGAAAATGAATCCATTACCACATTGGATGAAGTAAAAAGAACCCTGCAATCCGACATGTTGGTAATTGCTGATGCGGAATGTCCCCTAGTGGTTGCTGGTGTAATGGGAAGTGTGGACGCGGAAGTAGATGACAGTACAACCGAATTGGTCCTTGAATCCGCCTGGTTTCGTCCCGGTTCCGTACGCTCGACCGCACGCAGACTCGGCTTGCATAGCGATAGTTCCCAGCGGTTTTCTAGAGATGTTGATCCAGCAGGTGTAGAATATGCCGCCCGACGGGCGATTGATTTAATCATCGAAACTGCAGGGGGTGAATTGGCACCGACTTATGTTTGCGCAGGTTCTTCACCCCGTCACGACCGAACTATTTCGATTGAACAGTCCTTTGTTGAAAATACCTGTGGATTTTCAGTTTCTCAGGACGAATTGGTAAATATTTGGACACGTCTAGGATTTTCGGTATCTGGTACCGGTCCATGGGAAGTAACCGTACCCTCCTTTCGTTCGGAAGTGGAACGGCCCATAGATCTGGTCGAAGAATATTTGCGTTTGCGAGGAACCGATGATCTGACCGGTACCCAACTGCTCTTTCCAGCCAATGAGCGGGAAAATGATTTGTCCTATGATTTCTGCCAATTGGCAGTGGATCATTTACTGGGTCAGGGATATCAGGAGTGCTGCCATTACAGCCTGCGGTCGGGCGAAGAAGTGAAATCCTGGTATGCCCATATCCAAACCAATGAACTCGCCTTGGCCAACCCCTTAACCGCGGATCACACTCATATCCGCCCATCCCTGCTCCCAGGACTGACCGATGCACTGGCTCATAATCAGAAGAATTTAAACGATTTAACAAGGGTATGCGAAACCGGCCGAGTATTCCGTCCGGGACCACGGGGCAATGTGGAATGGATCAGTGTGGCCCTGGCTGCATTTCCCAAATCCAACGACCGTACTTGGCAGGATGAACCTGCACTTGATTTCTTTGCCCTGAAAAACCAGGTTTATTCGCTTATTGAATCAACCGGACTTTCCCTGCCCAAAGGATTGTGGAGCACGATTTCCGATGAAGCCACCTGGCAAGATGGCTATTCCGCCCGTCTGGGAGATGCCCATAAAAATAAACTGGAGATCAATGTGGGAATCATTTCACTTTCCCTAAGCAAGGCAAAGGAAGCTAAGGGTCCAATTCTGGCAGCGGAAATTCTCATCGATCCAATCCTCCTGAATAAAAGAAAAAAACCGGCAACATTCTCACCATTTCCCACTTTCCCGCCGGCCATTAAAGATCTTGCTTTGGTAGTCGATGCTACGGAGCCTGCCGAAACTGTACGATCTACCGTGGAAGAAATTGCCGCGACAATTGGAAATGAAAAATTTGCGGTCGATCCCGTGCAAATTTTTGATCTGTTTAAAGGCAAAGGGTTACCAGAAGGCAAAAAGAGCCTCGCCCTGACCCTCCGATTTCGTGCACCCGACCGTACGCTAGGAGAGAAGGAATTAAACCAAGCTTTTGAAGGGGTGATCTCTGAAATTAAGGAAAAAACCAATTACGAATTAAGAAGCTAAATTCATTACCAAATGAGCGACGAAACTCCGATGGATATCGATTATGTGGCCAATCTGGCCAGGATCGAACTGAGCGATGAGGAAAAATCAACCTACCAGAAACAATTGGGTGATGTGCTTAAATATTTTGATAAATTACAGCAACTGGATGTGGAAAAGGTGGAACCCACGGCCCATGCATTTCCCCGCCACAATGTATGGGATAAGGATGAACCAAGGACCGGATTGCCTGTGAAAGAGGCTCTAAAAAATGCCCCCCAATCTAGGCAGGACCAAGTAGTGGTGCCCAAAGTGATTGAGGAATAGGAAATTTTTTGATGTCTAACAATTCTCCCATTTTTAAGACTGCCACCGAACTTTCCCAAGATTTGCAGGGCGGTACCGTTACCTCCGTTGACATCACTCAGGCAATGATCGACCGTATCGATGCAGTCGATGAACAGGTGCATGCATTTCTTCACATCGATAAAGAAGATGCACTCGATCAGGCAAAAGCATCTGACGATCGCCGGGCAAAAGGGGAATCTTTAAGCCCCTTGGACGGAGTACCAGTGGGAATGAAAGATGTGATTGCGGTGAAAGACCAGCCCCTCACCGCAGCCAGTAAGATACTGGAAAACTATCGCTCTCCTTACGATGCCACCGTGGTTCGTAAATTAAAAGATGCAGGAGCGGTGGTTGCCGGACGGTTGAACCTCGATGAATTTGCGATGGGGTCATCCACCGAAAATTCCGCCTACGGACCAACCCGTAACCCGTGGAATCTTGAATGTGTACCCGGTGGAAGTAGTGGGGGTAGTTCCGCTGCAGTAGCTGCACGCGAAGTTCCCCTGACTTTGGGCTCGGATACCGGTGGGTCCATTCGTCAACCAGCCTCTCTTTGTGGAGTAGTGGGAATGAAACCAACCTACGGGATGGTATCTCGCTATGGACTGGCTGCCTTTGCCTCGTCTCTCGATCAGATCGGTCCGTTTTCCACCACCGTGGAAGACGCAGCCCTGCTCTTGGAAATCATTTCTGGGCACGATTCCCTGGACTCTACTAGTTATCCGACCGAAGTGCCTAATTATTCAGCGGAATTGAAAAACTCTTCGGAACCAAAAGTCCTTGGGTTACCTAAGGAATTCTTCGGACCTGGTATGGATGATGAAGTACGGGCTAGTATCGATCAAGTGATTGAGTACTACCGCTCTATTGGATACCAGACCAAGGAGGTCAGCTTGCCCACTACCGATCTTTCCATCCCAGTCTATTATGTGATCGCCACCGCGGAGGCATCTTCCAACCTCGCCCGCTACGACGGTATCCGTTACACTTCCCGCAGTGAGCGTGCGGAAAATGCGATTGATGTATATGCCAAGAGCCGGGGAGAAGGATTTGGAGCCGAAGTCAAACGTCGTTGCATCCTCGGTGCCTATGCCCTGAGTAGCGGATATTACGATGCCTATTATTTAAGAGCCCAAAAAGCCCGAACTTTAATTCGTCAGGATTTTGAAAAAGTATTTGCCGAGGTTGATGCAATTCTTACCCCCACCTCACCCACACCCGCTTTTAAGTTTGGGGAAAAAAGCGAGGATCCCATATCGATGTATTTAAGCGATGTGTACACAATTTCGACCAATCTGGCGGGTTTGCCAGGAATTTCTGTACCCTGTGGACTTTCCAGCTCCGGATTACCAATCGGTATGCAATTGATCGGCAAAGCGTTTGATGAATCTAATCTTTTACAAATTGCTAATGCCTATGATCGGGAACATCTCCACGGTCGCCAAGTACCCAACCTTTGATTTTGCAAGATGGAATACGAAGCAGTCATCGGTCTTGAAGTTCATGTCCAACTGGACACCAACTCAAAAATGTTTACCCGGGTAGGCACAGGATTTGGACAACCACCAAACTCCCTGACCGATCCAGTTGTTCTCGGTCTGCCTGGTGCTTTGCCAGTGATGAATGAGGAAGCGATTGAAAAATCAATCAAAGTGGGTCTATTGCTCGATTGTAAAATTGCGGAGGTCTGCAAGTGGGACAGGAAAAATTATTTCTATCCGGACATGCCTAAAAATTATCAGATTTCCCAGTACGACCAGCCAATATGTGAGGGTGGTCAGGTGGAGATTGAGATGCCCGGAGAAAACCCTTCCAAAATGGGTCCCCACCGCATGGTGGAATTGACCCGGATTCATCTGGAAGAAGATGTAGGAAAACTTACTCATTACGAGCAGGACAGTTTGGTGGATTACAATCGGGCTGGATGTCCGTTACTGGAAATTGTCAGCGAACCAGATATGCACTCACCCGACGAAGTCTTTGCCTACTTAACTTCTTTACGCAACTCCCTCGTAGCTGCGGGAATTTCCGCTTGTGATATGGAGAAGGGGCAACTCCGTTGCGATGCCAACATCAGTGTGCGTCCTCGAGGAGAGACTAAGTTGGGCACCAAGGTGGAACTGAAAAATTTAAACACGATCTCAGGGGTAAGAAACGGAGTCGAATATGAAATCCGTCGCCAGATCCGAGCAATTGAAGAAGGTACTCCGATTATTCAGGAAACACGTCGCTGGAATCCGGATCAAAAATACACCACCCCGATGCGGACCAAGGAAATGGCCCATGATTACCGCTATTTTCCAGACCCTGACCTAATGCCAGTAAAAATCGATCAAACATGGATTGACCGGGTGCGGACAGGACTTCCAGAAAAACCTTTTGATAAGCAACGTCGCTACCAAAAGGACATGAACTTGCCCTACTCAATCACTTCTGCACTTTGCGGAGATCATTTACTCTGTGCTTATTTTGAAGAAGCTTCAGAGATGGCAAAATCTGCGGGCAAGGTGGCCAACTGGGTGGTTAATGATTTACTCCGTGAATTGTCCCAAGCCAATAAAGTTGATGAATTCGCAGAAGAAGAAACGGAAAAGATAACCCCGCAAAGTTGTGCGGTTTCCCCACAGATGCTGGCTGAATTGGTCAACCTCATTGAGGATGGTAAACTGACCAATAATGTGGCCAAGGAATTATTTCCCGAAATGTTTGCCACTGGGAAATCTGCCACCGAATTGGCGAAGGAAAAAGGACTCGACCAACAGTCGGATGATTCCGAGATCGAAGGAATCTGTAAGGAAGCCATTGCCAATGATCCGGATGCTGCGGAAAAATTCCGTGGCGGCAAAGAAGGGGCTATCAATGCTCTCAAGGGTGCGGTGATGAAAGCAACTCGCGGGCAGGCTAATCCAAAAGTGGTCGACGATATCCTGCGCCGTTTATTGTCTTAAAGATTACGGGACTGGTTTGATTAATCACTGCATGAATTGATACCTTTAAACCAAGGTTTATCTTTGCAGACAGTCCCCGTTTTTGGATAACTCCAAGATTCTTATGAAAGTAAATTGCTTAACCCTATCCGTTCTTCTTTTCGCCACTGCTAGCTTTGCTGCACCCAAGCCTAATATCGTTCATATTATGGTGGATGATCTGGGCTGGCAGGATATTGCCTCTCATAAGATAAGTGGTAATCCGGTGTACGAAACTCCCAACCTTGACCGCCTGACCCGTATGGGTAGACGGTTCACTGAAGCCTATTCTCCCTCTCCGGTGTGTGCCCCATCCCGGGTTTCCTATCTACGCGGCCAATATCCCGCAAACACCGGAGTGTACAGCGTGACCGGTGGACAATTACCCCGCCCCCATCAGAGTAAAATCCCGCTAATCCCCCCGCATTACCTTTATGGACTTCCGGTGGAAGAACCAATGATTCCTGAGGTTCTGAAACGGGCGGGATATTTCAGTGGTCATGTAGGAAAATGGCATGCAGGAGGAAAGCACAGGGGATACCCATTCCCAACAGATCAGGGATTTGATTTTGGATTTTTGGAAAAGAATGGTGGCCCCTTGATTTACAACGATGCTGAATTATGGAATCCCATGGATGGAAGAAAAAATTCTTTCGGGGGTGCCTGGCAACCAATCGTTCCACATCGACTGGCAGACTTTGCCACGGAGGATCCAAATGATCCTTTTCAATTGGATGCAGACGGACGCCCCTTTGATAAACCGACCGAACTGGCAGTCGGGTTTATCCGAAAACACAAAGACAAGCCCTTCTTTCTGAATTTTTGCCCCTTTTGGGTACATGGACCTATTGCCACAAGGGATAAAAAACGACTGGAATACTACTGTCAAAAATTGGGAATCCCCTTCCCCGATGAACCAGGTTCAGTGAACTCTGAAGTACCCGGACAATCAAACCCGTATTACGCATCTATGGTCGACTCCTTGGACTGGAGTATCGGTAAGGTGGTAACTTACTTGGAAAAAACGGATGATCCACGCAATCCAGGCCACAAACTGATCGATAACACTTTTGTAAT
>OMJS01000081.1 GCA_900299365.1 Opitutales bacterium | reverse complement strand
GGATGGACTGGATCGGTTCATTAATTATATCTCATCCGATTCAAGATTTGCCGGTCTCCCCCTACGATCGATGGTTACACCCCGACCAACTTTTTACCGACTCAGGGTAATTGTGCGTCCTGAAATTGTAACCCTTGGTGATCCATCCATTCTTCCGTCCAATGGATCGGGAAAATACATTGAACCCGAAGATTGGAATGAGGTAATTTCTGATCCCGAGATCGAAGTGATTGATGTGCGCAATGATTATGAAGTAGAAATTGGTACTTTCGAAGGAGCGGTCAATCCACAGACGCAGACCTTCGGGCAGTGGGCAGACTTTGTCGATCAAAGGTGGGGAAATGAAAGGAAGAAAAAAGTCGCCATGTTTTGCACAGGGGGAATTCGGTGCGAAAAAGCGTCTGCCCACTTGGTGCAAAATGGATTTGATGAAGTTTATCACCTAAAAGGTGGAATTCTAAATTACCTCGAAAAAATAAATCCTCAGCAAAGTAAATGGACAGGCGAGTGTTTTGTGTTTGATCATAGAGTTTCCGTGGTTCATGGACTGATCGACGGGCAGACAGAATTGTGTTTTTCTTGCAGATGGCCCTTGGGAGAAGAAGATTATGAGTCTCCCGATTTCGAGCAGGGCGTATCCTGCCCCCGATGTTCATCAAAGTTAAGCTCGGAAAGAAGGGAAAGTTTGCGCGAGCGCCATCGACAAATGCAACTTGCCAAAGAACGGAAGACCAAGCACATCGGCAAAAAAATGCCCAAGCCAGGGAAGAAAACGGGCTCATCTTGCACGGCAGAAGAAGCTGGTTTATAATATTTCAAAATCGTCGTGATTAATAAAGAGGAGGAAAAAAATCGTTTAAATCAGGAAAAAACCGATGAAGTCTTACCGCGTGCATGGAAAAGCGGATCACTCAAATATGACGAATTAAAACCCTTGAGTGAAGGTGGTACGGCGAAATTATTTCTCACTGAAGATTTAAACCTTCATCGGAAAGTTGCTTACAAGACATTACATCAGGACCTGCAGGACTCTGATATTGAAACACAAAGATTTGTGCGTGAAGCTAGGGTAACTGCAAATATTCAGCACCCGGGCACGGTTCCGGTTTATGAACTCGGCAGGGACCGGGCCGGGCAACTATTTTTCACAATGAAACGGGTACATGGACAGGACCTGCGCCAAATCCTCCTCGATCTAAAACATGAGGTTCCGGATGCCGTCGAGAAATTCCCCCTTCCCCGGCTCATTGATATCCTTATTCAGGTGTGCCAGACCATCGCCTATGCACATGACCTTGGAGTGGTTCATCGTGACCTCAAACCCGCCAACATTATTGTGGGTAAATTCGGTGAGGTTTATGTGCTGGACTGGGGGCTCGCCAAGGTACTTGGAGGCAAAATTCTAGCCAAGGAACTGGGAGAATCAGATTCATCTCCCGACCTTAGCCTGACCCGAAGTGGAATTCATTATGGTACCCCTCTTTACATGACTCCGGAGATTGCTCGGGGACTGAGTGACTTGGATGAAAAATCGGATGTTTTCGCCCTTGGCATTCTTCTTTTTGAAATGCTTACCCTAAGGCCTTTTTTACAGGGTGCAGATATTACGGAAATTAAGAAAAAACTACTGAATGAACCATACCGCCTCCCCCGGGAGGTTGCACCCGAACGACATATCTCCAAGGATTTGCAAGCGATTTGTATGAAAGCCCTACATCGCTCCCGTGGTCACCGCTACAGCAATGCCACTTCCTTCCTCGAGGACTTGCAAAGGTACCGCCACGGCGAGGAGGTTTCGGTATACTGGTACTCTGGTTGGGAACGGCTTACCCGATGGAACAATCAGAATGCGTATCTGATTATTTCCTTACTATCTGCCATTGCCGGAGCAGGTATCTTCGCTTTATTTTCTAACTAACTAAGGGAGAATTATTCTGGGAAAAGACTTCCTTTTCCCACTTTTTTGGCACGGCAGTCTTTGCAAACACAACTATTTCCGTGATCATTTTCTGATGATGCGGAAACAGGCGAGGTAGTCTTTAGAAAATCTTCACCCTTTTGAGGCATCAACGCTTTGCTTTGAATGACTCTGGCAGGAGATTCCGCAATCGCCTTTTTCTGAATATTGAAACTTGGTTGATTGGAAGGAGCGGAATTGAAATTTGACCTATCTAAATTGATCGTTGAGCTACCTACCTTTTTTTTTTCGTAGGGATTGCTTACTGAATTACCCATTGAACTCATATGCCTAGTATATTTAGAAGCTAAAGCCTCTACCAAATTGGTGTTATCAATTTTAACAGTGGCTAAAAGCTTATCACTATTTAGCTGAGCAACCACCAAGTAGCCCTTGGCAGATGGATGAAAACGAGTTGCCCGTAGCTTGCCCCCTGGAAGCACGGGAACCTGAACCTGTTGTGCTCGATCCATCAAAGTAACGGGCGAGCCGGAAACAATAATTTCCGTTGGGAAAGCCAGTGTTGAGAACTTATGAGCCCAGTTAAGTACCCCATCTACAAAAGTTTTAGGTACATTAAGAGCACCTTCATCCTCTTTTTTCACTTCCACTGGCTGGGCTCTTTGTGCCCTAACAATATCATCTTTGGCCTTGCTTAAATCGCGCTCCAAACTCCTGATCTCATCTTTTAAATCATCTACTTTCTCGGAAGATGCAGCCAATTCTTTTTTCAAGGATTCCTTATCTTGCCTAAGTAAATTGGTCTCGGAAACCATTTCTGCATTCTCACCTTCCAACTGCTTCTTCAGTTGGAGATAAAAATCTTCATTTTTTTCCAGTTTTTCCACTTTCTGGGCCAGAGTATTTGCCCGTTCTGCGATCGAATCATCGATCGAAATGAACAATCCTATCATTCCAAGCGTACTCAAACCAGCAAGGGCAAAGGCAACGAGAGTAAGCGGGCTTATTCCTGATTTTTTAACCGCACTTCCCTTGAATGCGTTTTGCATATTAGAAACCTTACTCTGCATCTGCTTTAGGGCTTCCGATTTCTTTTGGTCAGCATCGGAGGCAGACTGAAGATGCTGGAGCGATTCCTGAAGTTCCCGGCCCATGTCGAGAACCTTGCGGTTACCTTCGACCAAACGACCTGAAAGAATGCTGGCTACATTGAGACAAAGTTGACCACCGGCAAATCCATTTTCACCTATAAACTCAAGCAATCGCTCATGATTCATCCTCCAAAGAATACATTCCCCAATTGCCTGAACCGTGGCAGATGCAACACCACCGCTGAGAAAAGCCATTTCCCCGAAAGCAGCACCAACCCCAAGGGAAGCAATTTGTTGATTACTTCCACGGTCATCTGCTTTGTAAATGCCCACCTGTCCGTTTACGACCATGTAAAGAAATTGCTGCTCGTGACCGTCGGAAACAAGGACTTCGTCTCGAGCCAAGACCCACTCACCACCAAATTTCAGAGCAGCCATTTCCTCTTCGCCGATGTTGGCACACAAACCTTCAGCAGGCAGATCGTAACCGGCTTCTTCGACATCTTCTCGGTAGAGCAATTTCATGCTATGGTTGAATCTAGTTAGTTTGGGTTGGTGAGGGCAAGGAAAGAAAAACCATATTGTTTCGAAAATGATTAGGTACCATGGCAACACTTGCCGTGTTTTTTGAGCCTCCAATAATTGTATGGCCAGGCGGCTAAAAATCCTGCCCCCAAGGTGAATGGCAAAACGGTTAGGGTAATGGCCGGGGCCCCCATCATTCCATAATCCGCTAGGTTCATCGCTGCCTCCATCAGCAACATGGAAACCATACTCATTCCCAGAGCAGTACGAAATGCTTCTTTGGGTCCAACCTGTTTCCAAAGAATAATTGTTTCTAAAAGTACACTTGTACAAATCCCAGCAGTCATGGCTAATACCCAGACCATGGTCCATAGATCCTTAGGTATGGGGTGTGGGTGATAAAAATTCTGAAACCCAGCAATTGTTCCCAGATCGCCGAGGGCACACCCGAATAAACACCAGCCTGTATTTTTTGCAGATCGAAAAAGCATTATTTAAAAATTTTCAGGCGGCAATCAAAGGGGTTAATCTCAAGGTCTTTTCAATTTCCTCCAGCACAGCAGATACAACTGGAACAACCACCGAATTTCCAAATTGTTTGTAACAAACATTTGATTTTTCATGCAAAATAAAATCATCTGGGAAGCCCATAATCCTTTGACACTCAATAGGATGTAAACGACGGACTTTATCGTCCACCAAATACATTCCTGTCTTCGCTCCGATTCCACCTCCAAATGCGGAAAGAGTAATGGCATGTCCTTTCACGCTGTATACCCGTTCGCCCTGGCCTCCCTTGCCCACAGTACCGATTCGCAAAGGACGATTCTCCCTACGAGTAGGTAACTCATTTTTAATCACTAGGTCATCTCTTCGGACTATTAATTCTTCAAGCCTAGAATCATCTTCAGGCAGCAGAATATCTTCGAGGGCAACATCCTCCTTTTTAGGTACTGGAAAGGAAAATTTTTCTGCTACGATATCTTTTCGGAAACAAACAAAAAATAACCTTTCACGCTTTTGAGGAACCCCAAAATCAGAAGAGTTCAAGGTACGAAAATAAACTTCATATTCTGCACGCTTCAAAAGCTCCAAAGTAAACGCCATTGTTTGACCACCATTGTGGGTAAGGTAATTGCGTACATTCTCCAATAGCAAAACCTTGGGGCGCGACTCCCGTGCAATACGCAAAATTTCATGGAGAAGGGATCCGCGAGTATCTTTAAATCCTTTTTGGTTTCCAGATATACTGAATGGCTGACACGGAAAACCACCGCACAAAAGATCATGACCGGGAATATCATTGCCCGAATATTGAGTGATGTCTCCCACCGGAGAATCCCCATAATTTTGACGATAAACCAGCTGGGCATGAGGATCCAAATCTGAAGAAAATAAACATTGATGCCCACGCATTTGAAGGGCCTGCCGGAAGCCCCCGATTCCACAAAATAAATCGATAAATTTAAGTTTATTCACCTCCCCACAGAGCCAAGAAAGGGCGTTAACAAAGCAACTGTTTGGTGAGTAAATAAAGGCTAAACATCGCAAAGATGAACAGCTCTTGATAAACCCTCAAGTGGATCTCCGGTTGGAATAAATTCCTGCCCCACATACCCTTGGTACCCAATGTCAACAAGTGCTTGCATAATCGGCTTGTAATTAAGTTCCTGATCGAGGTGTAATTCTCCCCTGCCCGGATTTCCCGCAGTGTGTACATGCCCAATCATCTCGCCACACTCTTTGATTCTTCGGATCACATCTCCATCCATGATTTGAACATGGTAAATATCGAATAATAATTTGATCTTAGGGGATCCAACAGACCTCAAAATATCCATACAATAGTCAATGTGATCTCCTTGGTAGCCTGGATGTCCTTTATCCGGATGATCGCCCACCCTACTATTAAGCATTTCCAGGCATACATTCACTCCTTTTTTCTCTGCATATCCGGCAATTTGTTTAAATCCGGCAATACAATTCTTTGCTCCCTCTTCTTTGGAAAAGCCTTCTGCAAAGCCAGTAAAGGCGATCACATTGGGACAACCAAATTCCGCAGAATCATCAATCGCTTGCCGCGTTGCTTTGAGTAATCTCTGGTGATAAGCAGGATTATTGAAGCCCTTGATAAATGGCCGACCTTCCACAGCGATCGGCGAGATGGCACAGGTGAGCCCGTATTTCTGCAAAGTTTTCCAATTCTTTGAACTTACCAGCTCCACACTTCCGCAACCTAAATCCTTTGCATACCTACAAGTTTCCTCCAGAGTCCAATGTTGGGAAAAGCACCAAGAGACAACTGATTGTTTCAGCCTACCTCTGGTTATACCTAAATTGCTTTTTCCAGATAAATCCTGAGCACCATTGAAAATGCCTACTCCCGCAAAGCCAGCAACCGTTCCTTTTAGTAAATTGCGTCGAGAAACTACACTTGTTTTTTGATAATTTATATCTTTCATAATTAAGTCGTTGAAAATTACAACCTGCCCTATCTCTTCCAAAATACCATAGAACAAAGCAGGCCAAGAAATGAACCTATTGCATCCATCGCAACATCCCATACCTCCGGTGAGCGACCGCGTGACCACCAATCCTGCCAGCACTCATCGGCAATTCCAAAACAGGTACAAAAGGCAAACAAACCCCAGGGGAAACCGCCACCACTTCCAAACGCCGCCCAGGCAAGTATCCCAAGAAAGCAGTATTCAACTAAGTGTAAAACATAATCTGGAACCGACATTACTTGATCTGGTAATTCCTTGGGAGCCAGACTGGAAAGCCACAAAATCAAAAAACAATAAGCAACAAAACCAATCTTCCATTTCATTTTTTCTATCCTTCTCATGCTCCGGAAGATATCAAGCCCTGATTACATACTTTTTTTCTAAATCTTCTCCTTCGAAGTAGGGCGACTTGACATCTAAGCAAGCGACGAACAACTTGGATATAGTGGAAACCTTTATTTATATGTGGGCTGGATTAGGGCTAGGATTGGCCATACACATTGCCTGGGTGTTAATTGCCAGACGCTTCCAAAAAAATCAGGATCTCGAAAGAGATGCTGTCTTTAATCAAAACAGAGAAAGCCTGCTTGAAGTAAGAAAAGAAAATGAAATGCTTCAGCAAAGAATTCAAAAATCGGAAAGCCTTGAAAGCGAACTTCGACAACTTCTAAAAGATTCTGAAAATGAAGGAGCTCAGTTAACAACCCGTGTGGACGAACTCAACCGCAGACTCAAAGAAAAAGAAAAGGAACACGAAGAGTCAGCCAAATGGCTACAAGATAAATTCGAAAACTTGGCCAACAAAATTCTCGATCAGAAATCCTCAAAATTCACCGAGATAAATAAGGAAAATATAAAACTTGTTCTCCAACCTCTGGATAAGGACATCCGGGAATTCCGGAAAAAAGTTGAGGATCTTCACGAAAAAGAAACTTCTCAACATGCTGCATTGCGCGAATTTCTTGGAACTCTTCAACAATCACATACTCAGTTGAGCGAGGAAGCACGCAACTTAACCAATGCCCTAAAAGGAGATTCTAAAAAACAGGGAGATTGGGGGGAATTTATTTTGCAACGGGCACTGGAGGCGTCCGGACTGTCAAAAGATCAGGAGTTTTCCATGCAATCCAGCTTCGATGGGAAACGTCCTGATGCCATTATTCATTTACCTGGCGACCGACAATTAATCATCGATGCAAAAGTCTCGCTCACTGCATATGAAAGGTCTGTGGGGGCGGATTCAGAAGAGGTACGCAAACGGGCACTCAAAGAGCATCTTCAATCTGTACGTAAGCACATCGATGAATTGTCCGGTAAAGATTATTCCTCGATCGAGGAACTCACCTGCCCAGATTTTACTCTGATGTTCATTCCTGTGGAACCTGCATTTGGGGCGGCACTGTCGGAGGATCCCGAGCTCTACCAATATGCATTTGACCGGAAAATTGCCCTAATTACTGCATCCACACTCATGGCTACCATCAAAACAGTTTCCAATTTATGGAAGCTCGAAAAACAAAACAAACATGCCCAAGACATTGCCAAACGAGCAGGTTTGCTCTTTGATAAATTCACTGGCTTTCTTGGAAACCTTGAAGATATTGGAAAATCTTTAAATAAGGCAATGGGTGCTCATGAGCGTGCAGTGAGTCAACTCTCCACCGGCCCGGGAAATTTAATCGGTCAGGCAGAAAAGCTCAAAGCGATGGGGATTCGTACCAAAAAGGAAATCCCTTCCACTTTCACTCAAGAAACAGGACAAAGCCTTGAAGAGCAAAATGTTTCAAAACTTCCCTTTCCCGACCATGAATCCGATGTGGAAAACCTTCATTCTGCCTGATCCTGTTTTTTTCTCCCTAGCCAAATTAAAAGGTTTCGATGTGGCTTTGGTGTACTCAAGTATACAGTTTTAACAGTGAAGCGAATAATTTTTAAAACCTTATTAGTTCAGTTCTTTTGCACATTTTCTATTCTGTTTTCCGCGGAAGAAGTGGCAAAAGATCCTTTTGCTGAATTAGCCTCCAAAATCAAGCCCTCAGTTGTAACGATTTCCAGTATCGATCGAGGGGGCAGTCCGTGGGGAGTTGGCACAGGCTTTGTCGTCGGTTCTGATGGTATTATTGCCACAAATTTCCATGTTATTGGAGAACGCAGAGAATTTTTTGTTGAATTAGCAGATGGTACCCTTTGCCAACCAACCGAAATACTCGCGATCGATCGAAGTCTCGATCTTGCCCTTTTTCGTATCAACAAGCGTAACTTACCACCTCTTGCCCTTGGGGATTCACGGTTAATTGAGCCAGGGCAAACGGTTCTTTCCATTGGTAATCCCTTGGGTTACGGATTAAGCGTGAGCCAAGGAGTTGTCGCCGCAATCCGCGAACTGGAATTTGGGGACGGTCGACCCATGGTGCAGGTTGCGATCCCGATAGAGGCAGGAAGCAGCGGCAGTCCAGTGGTCAACCGATCCGCTGAAGTCATCGCATTGTTAAGCATTAAATCAGGTGGAGCAATGGGCTTTGGAGTACCATCTCAATCGCTGACCGCTTTGATGGAAGAATTAGACCCTATCCCCATTAATGAATGGTTAACCGTGGGAATGCTCGACCACGAGGATTGGCTTCGTCCAATGGGGGGGAATTGGAGACAACATGCTGGCGTTATTTCAGCATCAGGTATGGGGAATGGATTTGGCGGTCGTATGATTTGCTTGGATAAACATGCACGACTCGAACCTCCATTTGACTTATCAGTAGAAGTAAAGCTGGAAGATGAAAGCGGGGCAGCTGGTTTGGTCTTTGGATCTGACGGAAACGACCGTCACTTCGGATTTTATCCGACCAATAGTTCTCTTCGTTTAACCTGCTTTAATGGACCAATGGTTTTTGACTGGAATATTATCGAGACCAAACCATCTCCCCATTATCAGCCAGGCGGGTGGAACACATTAGAGGTGCGCTTCGACCAAGGAGGGCAGATCCGATGCATGGTAAACGGATATGAAATTATCAAGACGGTCGATTTTACTTTGAAAAACGGATGGGTAGGATTTTGTAAATTTCGTGAACCCCGGGCAGAGTTTAGAAACTTTCGAATTTCACCTAGGCTTTCTTCTGGATCAATATCATCTGAAGTAAGGCAACGGGCATATGAAATTTCCCAAAAGCTCATCATGGAGGAAAAAATTTCTGTCCATGAATTGGAGGAACTCGCACAGATGGATAGTGCCGTGCAACAAGCACTGATTGATCGGGCTGAGAAACTCAAGAGAGCGAGTGAGAGGCTAATCCAATCGGCAGAGAAGGTAAGGATAGCCCAGATTCTTAATGAATTAGTTCAATTATTGGAAAATCAAGAAAACAAACAAGATGGCATCCTTCTTCGTGCCGCTCTTCTAGTGGCAGAATTGGACAACCCGAACTTTTTGACCGCCCATTATTTGAAACGAGTGAATCGAATGGCCGAACGCATAGCGACAAAATTTCCACCTTCTGCGTCATCTAGAGAAAAACTCGAAGTTTTGCTCGATCAAATGTTTAGCGAGTATGGCTATCATGGAAGCACTCTGGATTTTCATCATCGGGCAAATAGCTATTTGAATGAAGTTATTGATGACCGGGAGGGATTACCCATTACCCTCTCTTTACTTTTGATGGAAGTTGGCCAGCTCATTGACCTTCCCATTTCCGGATTGGCCACCCCTGGGCACTTTCTTGCACTCTATCGGGAACCGGGCAAAAGCATAGATGAGTCCATTCTTATCGATGCATTTGGAGGGAAAATGATTTCCCGTGAACAAGCAAATCAACTTACCAATAAGGAATTAACTGACGATGATCTCCTTCCCGCTACTGAAAAAGAGATAATATCCCGCATCCTCAATAATTTATTACGGTCGGCAGAGTGGGATAGAGATGTACCCGCCTCTCTTCGATACTTGGACGCTCTGGTCGCGATCAATCCAAAAGATCAATACATTAGGACCCTTCGGGCAATGACCCTATATGGAGTGGGCAGGTTTGAGGAATCACTCTCTGATATCAATTTCTTGATTGGGCAATCCCCTGAAAATCCCAACAATGAAGCACTTTTGGAAATCAAACGTCGGCTAAGCGACCCGCATTGATTATTCCATACGGGGATCTTGTAATTTCTAAACAACCACATCGCCCCATCCCATTTCCCGTAAAGCATCTTGGACATCCTCCAAGTCCTCATCTTCCATCGCCAATAACTTATATTTTTCATCCCGCTTCACCGCTTCTTTAAGAAAATCTAAGCATTCTCCCAAGCTCCCAAGTTTACAAGCATAGCAACCTAAGTTGTAGCGAATCAATGCATCGTCATAATGATGCACCAAGCCTTCAAGCAATACTTCCCTAGCTTGCTCCAAAGATTGGCACCTCCTGGTGGCATAAGCATCTGCGATCCACCAACGAGCCTCCTCTGGAAACTCCATGCGTAAGCCATGAGTAAAATCTCTCATTTCTTGCCAACTTTGTTGGTTCTGTAAAATTTCCACCATCATTCCACGCTTTTGCTTTCCCCAGGGAAGTTCGTCCGGCAACATTTCCAACTCACGCTTTGCTTGCTCCCACATCTCAAGCTGCAAATATCCGTTCGCCCGGGACCAATGGACTTTAGGTTGCAACTTTTGCCTTTTTTTATGGGCGGAAGATTTCTCCATTTTGACAGATAATGCAAGATTCGCCTAGGACTCTTTGTTCGGTCGTGTATTTGACTTTGCCCAAATCGATGCGACAACGCTGCCAATCAAACAATGCAGGATTGCACTCATTGCACAAGGTGCAGGTGCCATAGGCATGGCAGGAAAATGTTTTGTCGTCAGAGCAGTGCCAAGCCCTGAGTTTTGCATACCCACCTCAATCGAAATTGTTTGGCAATTCCGACTACCCTGACCAAAAATTCGGGCCGATAAATACCCAAAAAAGAAACCGCCCAAGTGCAATAAGCTGGTCGCAGTTAGTAAAGTCACCCCATGTTCAAGAATAGTATCTCTCTTGGCCGCCAGTATATATCCAACAATTAATAGGATAAATATAACCGAGACCAGTGGGGAAAATGTACCCACCGCTTTGCTCACCTTGGGGTAGAAATGATTGAGGCAAGCACCCAAGGTTAAAGGTAGTAAAACGATCAATAGTATACTCTGAAACAGAGAACTAGGATCGATTGGGACATAATGACCGGCATAAAAATAAGTCAACCAAGGGGTAAGTAACACAGCAAGTAAAGTGGCACATAGTGTTAAACTGACGGAAAGAGCCACATTTGCCCTCGCCAGAAAAACCACCACATTAGATGCTGTCCCACCCGGACAACATGCAACCAAAATGAGGCCAACGGCCATTTGTGGAGATAGCCCTAAAACCCAAGCAAGTAAAGCACTCCATGCAGGCATAATTAGAAACTGCAGGCTCACTCCAAGGGCAATCGTTTGGGGAGTCTTTAAAACCTTGGCAAAATCTTCCGCACTCAAAGTCATGCCCATACCCAGCATAATAAAACTCAGCCCCCATGTTATTGCCTCAGATCCGTACCATAGAAATAAATTCGGGCTTAACAAGGCAAGTACAGCCACCAGAAG
>OMJS01000080.1 GCA_900299365.1 Opitutales bacterium | reverse complement strand
TAAAAAGTGAAAAATGGAGAGAACCTTTAACTCATTAAACTTCACCCATGTGCGAAACGGATTTATAAGCACGATGTAGGTTTTCTTGAAATAAATTGGTTCAAATTAGTCGCGAAAGAAATGAGAATAATTTTTTTAGAAAAAAAAACTTAAAAAGGAAAAGATGAAAATTGCAGTTTTACTGAAACAGGTTCCGGACCTTGCCGAAGAACTTGAGGTCGATGACAGCGGCAAGGCGCTGGACACGGAATATATTAAATTCCGTTTAAACGAATACGACGAGCATGCGCTTGAAGAGGCTGTTTGCCTTAAGGAAGCAGGAGAAGCTTCTGAAGTGACAGCGATTGCTCTAGATGGTGAAGAGGTGGACAAGGCACTTTTTACAGCGATGGCAAAAGGTGCGGATAAAGCCCTCAAACTTACAGGAACTGGAGCGGAAGGAAGCAGAAATGCTGCTGCGTTTTTTTCTGAAGCTCTTGATTCAGAATACGATTTGATTATGACCGGAGTTCAGTCCGTGGATGATCGTGAAGGTATGATGGGGCCGATGCTCTCAGCCATGCTTAAGATTCCATGCGTCAGTGTAGTTACAAGAGTTGATGGCGGAAGCTCGGGTGTAACGGTGAAGAAAGAATACTTTGGTGGTCTGATGGCTGCCTTCGATGTACAAACTCCTGCAGTTTTGGGAATCCAGGCAGCAAGACAAACTCCAAGATACGCGCCTGTGAGTAAAGTGCGCCAGATTCAGCAGTCAGCAAGTATCGAGGAAAAAAGCCTGATTGGTTCCACTGATTCTGCTCGGAGTGAAGTGACTTCCATGGCTCCTCCGGTTAAGACAGGCGGAGCGAAGATGCTGGGTTCAGTCGATGAATTAGTCGAATTGCTGAAGGAAAAAGGTGTTGCATAAATAATTCAAATACATTTAAAAGAAGGGTATAAATGGGAAACGTACTGGTCGTGACCGAACATATGAAAGGTGAGTTTCAAGATATCAGCCTGGAGATGCTGGGCCGGGCTCGCCAGCTTGCCAATGGTGGAAGCTGCAGCGCAATTGTCTTCGGGGGAATGAAGGATCGCGCATCAGAACTTGGAGCTGCTGACCGAGTTCTTTGTGTCGAAGGCAATGACGACTTTAATCCGGAAGCCTATGCTAGTGCTGCGCTAGAGGTAATCCAAGCCGAATCTCCGGATCTTGTTCTTGTTGGTTCCACTTCAATGGGAATGGACATCGCACCTGTTCTTGGGGTTTCAATGGATCTTCCGGTGATTTCCTACTGCTCCGGGATTGAAAACTCTGGAGACGGTTATGAATTCACCAGTCAACTCTATGGCGGTAAAATGGATGTCAAATCATCAGCATCGAAAGCGGTGGCGATGGTGTTGGCGGGATCATTTTCTGCAGATGATGGGAAATCGGGTGGATCTGCCAATGTTGAAGATGTGTCAGTTGGAGCAAGTTCCTCAAGAGTTCAATTCAAGGAACTGATCGAGCCTGAAGCAGCTGATGTGGACATCACCCAAAGTGATATCCTGGTTGCAGTGGGTAGGGGAATTGGGAGCAAGGATGATATCGAAGTGGCTCAGGAATTGGCTGAAACCCTGAATGCCGACTTGGCATGTTCTAGACCTGTAGTTGATGCCGGATGGTTGCCTAAATCATGCCAGGTTGGTAAATCGGGATTAAAGGTCAACCCAAAGGTTTATATAGCCCTAGGAATATCAGGGGCACCAGAACATCTTGAGGGGATGAAAGATGTTTCAACCATCATTGCAGTCAATACCGATAAGAATGCTCCGATTTTTGATGTGGCTCATTACGGGATGACCGATGATCTCTTCGACATCTGTGAAGAAATAGGGGATTCACTCTGATTTCATGCGAAACGTCATTCATTTTATTTAGAACTCTTTTTCAAACCTCATAAAGTTGGTTGCTAGAGAAAATCAAAAGGAGTCCCTCATCCTGCAAAATCCAAGAATGATGAGTCTTTAAAAATAAATCCCATTCCCAAAAACCTTTGGAAGTCTTCATAATTTCCTGAACTTTTGAATTAAAGAAATCATGCTAAGTTCCACTGAACAAATAGCTTTTATTCTGCTGGTGGTGGTTTGTGGAGGGTTGGCGTTTCAGGGATTTCGCAGAATTTATGTGATTGTATCCCAGGGCAAGCCTTCATACCGAACCGATGATTTTCCTTTGAGACTGATCAAAGCCTTGATCGATGTGGGGCTCCAGAAACCGGTGTTTAAGGCTAGGCCCATTGTCAGTATTTTTCATGCTTTCATCTTCTTCGGTTTTAGTTTCTATCTCCTTGTTAATGTCAATGACTTACTCGAAGCCTTCGTAGAGGGTTGGACAACCATCGGTAGTTCAAATCCTGTGGCCCTGGGATTCAACCTTTTTTCTGATCTTTTCAGTATATTTGTCCTGGTGGGGATCATCTATTTTTTGATTCGTCGTTTTATTGGCAAACCTAAGGTTTTTGAATTCAACAACAACGTCAAGCTTCAGACAGAAGTTGAGTCGGGAGGAATCCGCAAAGATTCCTTGATTGTCGGAGTTTTTATCATCTTTCATGTCGGGGCAAGATGGCTGGGAACCGCTTTTCATCTGGCGGAAAGTGAAACAACCGAATGGTCGATGCCCACCGCTAGCCTCGTGGCGCCGTTTTTCTTCGGTTGGGAAGGTGTTGAAACTGGAATTCATGTGACATGGTGGCTTGCGATGGGTTTGATCGTGCTTTTTCTTCCTTACTTCCCCAGAAGTAAGCACATCCACATTTTTTTAGCTCCATTGAATCTTGCTTTCACCAACCGTGAAGAGAAGGGAAAACTGATGGAACCGACAGACAGTTCCAGTCCCGGCGCTTCTTCCCTGGATGAATTGCCTTGGAAACAGGTTTTTGATTCCTATGCCTGTATCATGTGCACCCGTTGCCATGAGGTTTG
>OMJS01000079.1 GCA_900299365.1 Opitutales bacterium | reverse complement strand
CAGCCTCTTCTAAGGCACAGGTAAATTCAAACACATAGGCGGGTCCACTCCCGCTGATGGCGGTTACACGATCAAGATCGGCCTCCTCGATTAATTGATAGGCGGGGCCGAGGGAGGAAAGGATGATATTTATTAGCTCACTGTCTCCTTGTTTGGGTGTATTATAAAAAAAATACCCGGTCACTCCCTGTCCAATTTGTCCGGGAGTGTTGGGCATGGAGCGAACAATATTACGAGCATTTGGGAAAACCTGAGATAAGCGTGATAAAGTTATCCCCGCCATAATGGAAAGAATGAGACAATTAGAGGATTGTTCGGCAACAGAAGGTGGAAGTTCTCCAAGTTGTTGGGGTTTGCATCCAAGTACGAGGACCGATGGCTTGGCAGTTAGCATTTCCTCAACCGTATCGAATCGGGTAATGCCGGTGGTTTGGGCAAGCTTTTCCGATGTTCCATCCTTCGCGGAACAGCAGCAGATTTGAGAAGACGGGAAAGACTCCGAACGTAACAGGCTATGTACAATAGCAGAAACCATTTTGCCGGCACCTACAAAGGCAATGGAATGATTCATTCCGAGCCCTCCTTATTTCGGTTTTCTTGAATGGTAATACTCGCACCAATTATGTCGTGCAAGCAACGCCGTTTGCGGTTGAGAAAGCAAAAAAGAAAATTCATTAGTCCGGGAAGAAGAAAGGGGGTGATGAGGATAAGACAGCTCAATCCTTTGCAAACTGCCCTAAAAAATTGGCGAAATGGAGACGGAGGAAGTTCCTGACCATCCAAACGCACGCTGCACAATCCAAAAGTTGCTTTACCCAAGCTTCGTCCACGAAAAAACCTTTCCCCAATAAAAAAATAGAGGATGGGCAGAAAACAGGCCCAAACAACCATAGCCATGAGCATTTCGTAAGTTTCTGGAGATAGTTCAGATTGTTGAATAAACCGTGCCATTTCTTCGGAATCCATTTGCTCTTCTTGGGGCAATAGGGTCGCTTGCTGAAGGAGCTTTTGGAATTCCTCCTGTGTATGAATGTCCCACAACCGAGGCATGAAGTGTGCAAGTAATTGCAAGAGGAGAATGATCAAGATAAAGTCCATCGCAAAGGCGATCATCCTTTTGATCAATGGGGCAGGTTCCAAGTGTATTGGAGCAATAGATTGAGGATCTTCGTCCAAAGTGCGAGTTGGGGATTCGTTCATTCAGGAAGTTTTGCTTTTTTGAATCTGTTCGAATGCTTGTACCGTATTTGCCATGAGCATGGCTACTGTCATCGGTCCGACCCCGCCGGGAACAGGGGTAATGAAAGAGGTCTTGGGTGCAACCTGCTCGAAATCGACATCTCCAACGAGACGATAGCCTGACTTTCTGCTATCATCTGAAACTCGGTTTATTCCGACATCAATCACTGCACATCCCGTTTTTATCATTTCTACAGTGACAAAATTTGGCTTACCGATGGCAGCAATCAAAATATCGGCCTGCTTGGTAAGAGAGGGTAGGTCATGGGTTCGGGAATGGCAAAAAGTGACCGTGGCATTACCTGGAATAGAACGGTTCAATAAGAGCATGCCCACTGGTTTGCCAACAATTAAACTACGTCCTAGCACAACCACTCGTTTACCGGCAGTTTCGATACCTGAACGCTTGATAAGCTCGATAATTCCAGCGGGCGTGCAGGATCGAAATGCGTCGGGTTGTTCCTGACAAAGTTTCCCTAGGTTGACCGCATTAAATCCATCTACATCTTTCTGCGGAGATACTCGGTTAAAAACAGTTACTTCGTCTATATGATTAGGCAAGGGAGCCTGTACCAGAATCCCATGTACTGAAGTATCCGTATTCAATTGGTCAATTTCCGCCAATAAATCCTCTTCAGAAATAGAAGTGGGAAATACTCTAAGCTGAGCATCGATCCCAATGGACTGGGCCGTTCTTTCCTTCTTTTTTACATAGGATACCGAAGCTGGGTCTTCACCAACCCGAACAAAGACTACACATGGCTTGCCTGAGTTAAAGTGAGATACCCGGTTGCTTAGTTCATTCAGTACCTCGCTGGCAATTTGATTACCATCGATCAAATTCATGACCAGTTAGTAGATGCAATTAAGATAAAATAGGATCAATTGGATGGACGGATCACACGGGCACGGATTACTCGTTCATCCGATCCTTCTTCCACTGCTTCCAATTTACCCATCACATTAATCTGGCTGTCGATAAATTGTTGTGGGTCGACCGCTTTTAATTGATCCACATCAATGAATGCCAGCCGTTTGCCTTTAGAATTTTCCAATTGATAAGGAAAGTCATAGGCGAAACCTAGTTTTCTTGGCTTAAATACCAAGGTGCCTTCAAAATTACGCACAATTCGGGTGGCGGGTACGTTTTTAGGCGGTTCGATTGGAAGGATAGAAGTTTCTGGTTTTATCTGTTCAGTTTCGAGTGGGTCGAGCTCGCCAATTCTTGAATTGTTGGATTGCTCGTTGTCCTCTTTGGCAGGGGTGGGGCTTTCAATCGTTTGATCGGCAGGTTTCTCATTCCATTTATCTCTGCCCACGACTACAGGTTCGACCTCAGGAGCTCCAGCATTGAATGCTTCGCCCAAGCTGGGAGAATCTGCAGTTGCTGGTTGTCCAGACACTGGTACGGATACAAGTAAATAAACAACTAATCCCCAAAATTTTGTGCAAGTATTATTCATAAAAGATCCCATTTGTGAAATCTAGGAAATTTGCTTGGGGAAGAGCAAATCAATTTCTTTCTCTTTCAACTCTCTGTATGTACCTAATGGTAATTTGCCTAATTTAAGTCCCCCAATTGCTACCCTGCGTAATTTCTTTACCTGGTACCGAAACCTTTTGAAACAACGCCTGATCTCTCTTTTTTTGCCATGCCCCATGATAATTTCCAGCTTGGTTGACCCAACTGGGTTACCAAATTTTGATCGGATCTCATCGAGTTGTAAAAAATCCCCCTCATCTTCGATTCCATCGAGCATTCCTCTAAAGGCATCTCTTTCTAATGGTTCGTTGATTTCAACCTGATATTTTTTACGCACCTGTTGAGATGGATGGGTTAATTTGTGGGTTAGTTTTCCATCATTTGTAAGAATTACCAAGCCTTCGCTATCGACATCCAGTCTGCCCGCACAAAACAGCCGAATATTTCTATGTCTGGCTTCAAGAAGCTCAAAAATTAAACGATCAGCATGAGGATCGTCGTTGGAGCAGGTGAATCCCTTTGGTTTATTAACAAGATAAACGATCGGCTTGATAAATTTTGACTGAATTCGTTTTGGTCCCACCTTGACCACATCCCGTTCCGGATTAACACGAGTTCCCAGTTGGGCAGTCTTTCCGTTAACTGTAACCTGACCTTCTTTGATTAACTCTTCCCCCGCTCGGCGTGAGCAAACTCCTGAATCCGACAAGAATTTCTGGAGTTTAGGAAAGACGATCGAAGGAGGAGATGAAATGGGTGTGTTCTTTGTCATGTGCAAAACTTGAGGTTGCGTATTCTTCAGGAATCAATCATTTATCGAAAACAGTCAATAACAGGGATGGGAACCTGAATATTTTCATGAACGAAGAAATAGATAAAAAGAAGGTTGCGGTAGTCACCGGTGCGGGACGCGGTATAGGTCGTGGAATCGCCGAGGCGTTAGCTCGAGATGGACTGCATGTTGTTTGCGTAAGTAAGTCAGAGTCATCATGTGGAGCTGCTGCGGACTCAATTAATGAGTCAGGAGGGCAAGCAGAAGCTCTCGCAGTGGATGTGTCATCAGGAGAGCAAATCCGCCAAGCCTGCGAGCAACTACTTGAAAAATATGAATGCGTGGATGTTTTGGTAAACAATGCTGGAATTACTCGAGATAATCTTCTTTTCCGCATGGAAGAAAATGATTGGAGTGATGTGGTGAATACCAACCTAGGTAGTTGTTTTCACTGGATCAAAGCACTTGGCCGCCCTATGACGCGTAAGAGATGGGGCAGGATCGTCAATGTTGCCTCCGTAGTTGGTCTTACCGGAAATGCCGGCCAGGCTAATTATTCCGCCGCCAAGGCAGGCATGATTGGACTGACAAAAAGTTTAGCCCGAGAATTTGCCGCTCGTTCAGTGACCGTCAACGCAATTGCCCCTGGTTTTATTGATACAGATATGACCTCCGAACTTGACGAACGTGTAAAAGAGGGGGCTTTAGCTACCATTCCTTTGAAAAGATTTGGGCAAGTTTCTGATATTGCTGAAATGGCCGCTTTTATATGTTCTGACAAAGCCTCCTACATCACCGGACAAGTTTTTACGGTTGACGGCGGGATGGTGATGTGAAGAAGAGAATCCTTATATTAACCTAACCAAACTTAAATATTATGTCAGACAACAACGCCGATCGCGTAAAGAAAATCATCGTCAGCCAGCTCAATGTTAGTGAAGAGCAAGTTACTCCGGAGGCCAGCTTTATTGATGACCTAGGAGCCGACTCCCTCGACCAAGTTGAATTAGTTATGGCATTAGAAGAAGAATTCGGCACTGAAATTCCAGAGGAGGAAGCAGAAAAGCTTCAAACTGTTGGTTCAGTCATCGAGTATGTTGAGAAGAATCTATCCTGATTTTTCCATTTTCTCGTTCCGTATGAACGGACGAAAAACTTTACTCTTCGTACCATGACTCGTGTAGTAGTTACAGGAATGGGGGTTCTTTCCTCCATCGGAAATGATATTGATAATTACTGGTCTAGCTTAAAGGCCGGTAAATCTGGTATTACGTCAGTAACTACTTTTGATAGCACGGACATTGCCAGTAAAGTGGCATCAGAAATTACGGACTTTAATCCTGAAGATTTCATGGATCCCAAGGAAGCTCGCAGGAATGACCGCTATGCACAACTTGCTCTTGCGGCCACTCATGGTGCATTAAAAGATGCTAACTTGACACGGGAGGAACTCGTGCCTAACCGAACCGGTGTTTTGGTGGGCTCAGGAATTGGTGGTATGGATACCATCGAGAAGCAGATGACCACTCTGATACAGCGTGGTCCAAGAAGAGTGTCTCCCTTCATGATTCCTTCGCTCATTGCAAATATTGCTGGAGGAATCATCGCTATCGATTTGGGTGCCAAGGGACCGAACTTTTCCGTGGTTAGTGCCTGTGCCTCTGGTTCTCATGCGATTGGTGAAGCTTTTGAAATGATCAAGCGGGGTGCTGCGGATGTTATTTTTGCTGGTGGTAGTGAAGCGGCAGTTACCCGGATTGGATTTGCTGGATTCTCTTCAATGAAGGCAATGAGCACTAATTTTAATGATGATCCCAGCCGGGCATCCCGTCCTTTTGACAAAAACCGAGATGGTTTTGTTATGGGTGAGGGTGCTGGAGTTTTGGTTCTCGAAACTTTGGAAAATGCAAATGCTCGTGGTGCTAGAATTTACGCTGAAATAATAGGTTATTCAGCCACTTGCGATGCTTTCCATGTCACAACGCCAGATACTTCAAGTGCGGCACTTACCGAGTGTATGAATTTAGCATTGGATCAGGCGAAACTGGAGCGACCATCTGTTAGCTATGTAAATGCACATGGTACTTCCACTCCCTACAATGATCGCTCGGAAACCACTGCATTGAAAAATGTATTTGGAGATCATGCCAAGAATGGATTGATGGTCAGTTCAACTAAGTCCATGACTGGGCACTTGCTCGGTGCAGCCGGTGCAATTGAAGCGGCTGCCTGCTGCAAGGCAATCGATGAGGGCGTAGTTCCGCCAACTATCAATTATGAGGAACCCGACCCAGATTGTGATCTTGATTATGTCCCAAATGAAGCACGCGAAGCCTCCATTTCCGTTGCCATGAGTAACAATTCTGGGTTTGGTGGACACAACGCCTCCCTTATTTTTCGTAAATTTGATTAGCCTTGTATGTGGGCGACTTTAATTCGCTTGCTCATAATATATTAGATCAGTATTTTCTTTTACTTTGGTTTTGCACCCGTAGCTCAATTGGATAGAGCGCCTGACTACGGATCAGGAGGTTGGGAGTTCGACTCTCTCCGGGTGTGCCACT
>OMJS01000078.1 GCA_900299365.1 Opitutales bacterium | reverse complement strand
GAATGGTGTTTCCATTGACATCATGATGGCGTGCGAGAAAAACAGGTTGGTTACTTTCTCTTTTAATTTCAATGGAAAGAAACCCGCCCTGAACCTTGAGATATTTATGCTCGGGTAAAACCTTCTGATCTCTCCATCCACTGGCATGTTCATCAGATGCGGAACCACAGGAAAATTCTTTCAGCCCAGTCTCCTGATCGATGGAAACATATTGCCAGTGCCGGTCGCCACAAATAACGAAGGCATTTTTTTGCGAAGCGAGAAATTTTCGAATCTGATCTCCTTCATGTTTGAATCCCAGGTTGGCATGATTGTCGTTCTTGGATGATCGGTCGGGACCGACCACCGGGGTTGGAGAAATCAAAATACGGAAGGTTGCATCCGATTCCTCAAAGGTACGGAAAAACCATTCCTTTTGTTCTTTTCCCCAAATAGATTTTTCCGGGCCATCATTCATCGTGTTCGGACTGCGGAAATCTCGTCCTTCAACCAGCCAAATTTGCAGATCTTTACCCCAGCGGATGGTGCGGTAATTTTTTTTGCGGATGGGGAATTGCTCGCGAAATAATTCCTTTCCCTGTTCCCAGGTAAGATCGACAAAGTCTATGCCTGGCCAAGAATCATTACTGGTGGTATCATGATCATCCTTCATGAAATAACTCCCTACCTGTGTGTGAAAATGAGACAGATAGGGCAGTCCATAGAGCCGGTTCCATTTGAAACGGGCAAGTATTTGGTTGTTTGCCCAGGGTTGGGGTTTGTCATAGTATTCTACATCCCCGGTATGCACAAAAAAATCGGGATCCAATTCTAGCATGTGTGGGTAGATCTGATGTCCTTCGGGAGTGTCCTTCCTAGGGAAATCCTGACAAGTGGTGACCACAAACTTGATTACACTTTTCTGGTCAGGCGCGGGTGCAGTTCGAAATTTACCTCTTACGGTTTGCCCTGAAAATCCTTCAATACTTTGGCTTTTTACTTTAATTTCGTAAGAACTACCGGGCAGTAGATTTGCGATCTCCACTTTGCGGATATAATCCTTCTCAGGGTCTACTGGGAGCCAACCTGTATTCTTGGTTTTAACACCTTTTGTACTCCAGGAGATTTTTACTTTGCCTTTGGTGCCTGGTACTGCGCCTTCCATTTCTTCCAGTTTTTTTCCTTTAGGAATTTGCTCGGCTTCCTTAGAGACCTTGGGAAATTTTTCCCCGTCAGTATTGGCGGATGGGTTCTTGGTCAATCGGGTCCAGATGATTGCGGAATCCTGGGTGACCTCGCCAATTTTTATACCATTGGCCTGATAAACTTTGCCCCAAAGAAATGAGGCCTGCAGGAAGCAAGATCCAATAAATAGGAAAAGCCTGAAGCCCTGACTCATAATCTGCTTACATGGAGTTTCTTAAACCATACCGGGTCACTATGATCCTGTAAAAGAATGGGCCCTTCCCAACTACCAAAGCCTTTTTGATCTTTGTACTTACTTTTACCAAAGACAACCTGCCACTCCTCGGATCCCCAGATAATACCAATGATTTTCTTTCCGTTCATCCAGTGCTCTATTTGATTTCCTTGAGCAATAATTTTTCCATAGTTCCATTCACCCACGGCTCGGATTGGCTTATTCTCTGGGGCTGGTAACAAATCATAAAGCGAGCCCGCTCGGTGAGAGAGAATTTTGTTATCCCGATGTTTGGCATCGTCGAGAATCTGGTATTCCAAGCCGTATCTTCCCTGGGTACGGTACTTGATTCCACTGTTACCCGCTTCAGAGATTTTCCACTGAAAAGAAAGTTCAAAGTCCCGGAATTTTTCCTTGGTTATAATGTCCTTATCGCCACCCTTACGGAAGACCACTCCATCGGTTATCGTCCATCCTTTGCCTACAGGTTGGCCATTTAACTTGGTCCATTGGGAAAAATCATTGTCGCCGAAAAGATTTACTTTTTCTTTTGCGTACGGAATATCCGCATGGGTGGGTACGGGGCTTTTCGTTTCTTTGGCGTAACTACTGATCCATGTACAGGAAAGCATTACAAGAAGAAGGGGTCTTACTTTCATTAAAATGTGGGCTGTTTTGTAAGTTGATGATTCTTTGTCACAAAAAAAGCGGGGCAACTTTTTTTCTGCAATTAGGCACAAAAATTAAAGGGAGACTAGTTCCAGATTTCTCCCTTGGTGAGCATGCCATCACTGTTTTGGTCGAGTTCGTTAAAATGGGGCTTTATGTCTTTGAGGAACTCCGGAAAAGATATGATTCCGTTCGCGTCCTGATCAAGATATTTAAAGAGAGGGTCGGCATGTAGTTCTTTTTGGCTAATGTTTCCATTTTGATCGGCGTCGGTATCATCATACCTGGTTTTCCAGTAGGCATCGAACTCTCCAACGGTTACCCGCCGGTCCTTGTTCTTATCCATCATCCGGCAAAGATAATCAAAACAGGGTTGGTCTTTGCTTTTTTCGGGATTGCCGGGTTGCAAGCCCAATGCCCGGGTCATCACTGCAGTACTCACGCTAAGGCCTCCTGCCCGCAAGGGATGAACCGTATCAGGCATGCAGAAAAGAAAATGCCCGGGATCTTTTTTCAGTAATTGGTTCCATGCAGGGCCATGATCGACCAGTTGAAAGCCACGCTCTTTTGCAACTTCCCGGTAGTTTTCATCATAGGCAGGCAGATGGGGTCTTCTCTCTCGTCCATTTCCAAATACAGGGTTCATCACCATGGGGATGATTTCACAGGCAGGATTTTTTTCGAGGATACGGTCAATCATCTGGTTTAGGTTGTTACGGGCATGTTCGGTAGACATTCGTCGACTGCCTACCGCATCATTGATAGAAAATTCGATAAACACAGAATCCGGTCTGTGCCTTAAAACTTTTTCATGCAGGTTTTCCATGCCCCAGTCCGAATTCGCTCCCCCCTGAGCCCCATTGATCAGATTGACCTGTCCGGGGAACTGCTGGTTAAAAACGGTACGCAACTGATCCACCCATGCCCCCACCTTGGTCAGGCTGGTGCCATATGCCACCACCGTCTGCTTACTTCCTTTTTTTAAGCGGTCGATCAGTCGGGTCTTTTTGGCTTCTTTCATAAGGTTGGGAGCATGTATTGGGTCGCCCACTTCCCGAATAAGCTTTCGCAACCGTTCGCTCATTTCTTCACGCAATACTTGGTGCTTAGGCTTGTGATAAAGGTTGTTCATTTCCTCCGGATCATTAACCAGATCGAATAGTTCCCACTGGTATTTTCCAGTCATGCCCGGATAGTGAATCAGCTTGTGGGTGTCGGTGCGGATACCGATCATTTCCGGCAGAGTGGTACCATGCTTGTAAAAGTGATAGTACGATTCATCCCGAACTTTTTCCTGACCCTCTTCGAGAATGCCTTTGAGGGAATGTCCCTGAATGTCGTCGGGAATAGTCAGTCCGGCATATTCGAGCAGGGTGGGGGCGAGATCGATATGATTGACCATCGAATTGTGAACCTGTCCCGGTTTGATTTTTCCGGGGAATCTGACAAGTAAGGGCTGGTGCATTGGGTTCTCATACATCCATTGTTTGTTGTAAAAACCATGCTCACCCAGGGAAAATCCCTGGTCAGATGTATATACCACCAGGGTGTCGTCGCTTAGTCCACTTTTATCTAGGTAACGCAGTACCCGCCCCACATTATCATCCACGGATTTCACCAGGCGGTAGTAGCCTTTGATGTAGTGTTGGTACATTTGACGGGTCAGCTCATTTCTCGAAATGTTGGGGTTTTTCTTTTCAATTTGCTCACGCACTTTTTTGAACGATGGGTGTAGGATAATCCGGTTGTTGCGCATAATGTCGGCAATCGCTTCCGGAGTGCGCCCCTTATAATTGTCAAGTAAAGTGGCTGGTTCTGGGATGGTCACATCCTTGAGGAAATCCTCATATTCGGTGGGAGGAGTGTACGGTTCATGGGGAGGTTTGGGATGGAGCAATAAACAGAAGGGTTTGTTTGGATCTCTTTTTTCCTTAAGCCAATTAATCGCTTCGGTGGTTATTACATCATTGTTATATCCTTTAATGATCCGCCCACCCTGCAAGGCTTCCCTTTGTATTTTGGGGCTCCAGTCGATCCAGGTATGGTGGGGCTCAAACACATTGGGGTTCCACGGTTTTCCCTGCATTTTTTGCACACAGAAATAATCAAAACCGGTGGGGCGGGAGAGCAGGTGCCATTTGCCAAAAAGAGTGGTTACATATCCCGCCTTTTGCAGAAGTTTGGGGAAGGTCTGCTGGTTACCATCGAAGCGTTGGTTGAGGTGTGTCACCCCATTGCGGTGTGAGTATTTCCCGGTCAGAGCGGCCGCACGGGCAGGGGTGCAGAAAGAGTTCGGAGTGAGAGCATGTTCGAAGCGCATCCCTTCGTTGGCGATCCGGTCGAGGGCAGGGGTCTGGATATCTTTGTTTCCATAACAGCTCAGGGCCTGCTTGGCATGATCATCGGAAAAGATCAGCAAAATGTTGGGCTTTTTTGCTTCAGTACCAGTGAAAGTAATCAATCCAATAATGGATAGAATCAATTTAAGATTAGGTTGGAAGGGGTGATTCATCAGATTTATTTCAACTTTCTGTTTTGATTAAAGGCTTGGTAGATTTTCAGAAATTCTTTGCAACGCTGGACATTTTGATCAGCGATGTTGGCTTGTTCGCCCGGATCTTTCTTCAGGTCGTACAGTTCATATTCTTCCAGTCTGGTTTTTTCAAAGGGAGTGGTTCTACCGGGATGGATCCATTTCCAGTCATCCACCCGCAGGGCATTCAATCGGTGTATCATCGGTGGGCGGGGAAATCTTTTTTCCGGTTCTTTTAAAGCAGAAAGAAAACTATGGCTATCCACTGCACTGTGAAATTCTTTCTCCAAATTGACTTTTAACAACTCCGCAAAGGTGGCAAAGAAATCAGTGAAATTGATGGTGGATTCAGAAGTGGTGCCTGCGGTCAGTT
>OMJS01000077.1 GCA_900299365.1 Opitutales bacterium | reverse complement strand
GTGTCCGATCTTTGTATATGGAAGATTCCACACTTGAGTCATTGGAGAATTTACTGGGAGAAACTAAAGACCCATTACCTGCTACGGTAGACAAAATCCAGGATGTACGAGTTACAGAATCCATCGCTGTTTCTAAAATTCCGTTAGAGGATGAACTGATAAGGAGTACACCCGCAAATAAAGTATCTGAACCCAAAGCGTCTGCCCAGTCCGTAAATCCTGCCTTGTTGACACCACCTGAAATTTCCTTGCCCGAAGGCAGTAAGCATGAACAGTGGACTTGGTTAAAAGAAAGGGTAGTTGGTTGCGAAGTCTGTAAATCTGAACTCAATCAGAAAGGAAAAATTGTCTTTGGGGTAGGCAACCTTGATGCAGATTTATTTTTATGCGGGGAAGCACCAGGAGCGGAAGAGGAAATCGCTGGAGAGCCCTTTGTAGGTCCTGCTGGTGAATTGCTTGACCGCATTATTTCTGCCATGGGTTTGAGTAGAGAATCGGTCTACATAGGCAATGTTGTAAATTTTCGCCCGCGTCATCACAGGGCATATGGTAATCGTCCGCCCAGTGTGGAGGAAATGAGTTTTTGTCTTCCCTATTTACATGCCCAATTGAAAATTGTTCAGCCCAAAGTAGTTGTGGCATTGGGCAAGACCGCGACTGATGGTTTATTGGGGGCTGATCCACAGCGTAGACTTGGGCAAATGCGCGGAACTTGGCACGAATATTCAGGCATCCCGATGATGGTTACTTACCATCCTTCGTACCTGCTTCACAATCCAAGTAAATCTAGTAAACGCAAGGTTTGGGAGGATATGCTTTTGGTGATGGAAAAGCTCCAACTTCCCATCAGTGATAAGCAACGTACTTTTTTTCAGTAATTTTACAAAGTGTCAGATTCCACTGTGCTCATTACCCTTGCGGGACATTCTCCTAGCGCTGAACTTCTGCAATGGCGGGCGGAGGAAGCGGAATTATCTATTGCGGTGGATGGTGGTTGGTTGGCTCATCGCCACGCAGAAGTGGCACCAGATGTAATTGTTGGTGATTTTGATTCTTGTGGTGATTTGGCTGAAATTGAAAGTGTGTTTCCCCGTTGTGTGCTCCATAAGTTGGCAGATCAAAATCATACCGATTTTGAAAAGGCACTGACATGGATAAAACAGATGGGCGAGCCGAATAAACTAGTTGTTTTGGGAGGTTTAGGTAAGCGGACCGATCATACATTGTCCAACTTGATCATTGCAGGTCGAGTGAATCCCAGTATCGAGGTTATTTTCGATGATGTGCACGAGCATGTTAGACGAGTTACCCCTGAGACTCCTTTTAATCTTAAAGGAAGATCAGGTGCTAATCTTAGTATTCTTCCCTTGTGCGAATGCAAGGGTGTTCAAAGTAGTGGACTGGAATGGGAGTTAGACAGCTTGAGTTTTTCCTGGGATCGAGTGATCAGCCAAAGCAATCGCTGCGTATCTGATCATGCTCGAGTTACTTGTGAGAGTGGTGTGCTTTACGCTTTTGTATTTAAAGATGCATAAAAAAAGCCCTACTGGAGTTTCTAGTAGGGCTTTTTAATAGAAATAAAATCCTCTTAGGATTTGAATTGAGGTAGATGTCCTCTTTCCATGGCTTCCTTGAAATACTTTTCTGGGTCTTTCTTCCAGCGACGCTGAGCACTGGATGACCAGAAATAGATGGTTTTTCCATTGTACTCGATAGTTTTGGATTCAGGGTTTACGATTCTGTCGGGATAGATTGGGCAGAAGCGTTGATCTAGTAGTGTTACTTTATCTACGCCAAGTTCTTTCTTTTCAGCGTCAGTGAATTTTTCCGCAAGTGCAGGTACAGCTTTGATGTAGTAGGCGGTGGCTTTGTCGAACGCCTTGACGCAAGAACCACAACAAAATTCGATTTTTTTCCCCATAACCTCGGAATACTCTTCCGGATCAATGTCATCTTCCAACATTAGGGCACATTTTTCGGCACCAAATAGGGCTGGTTGCATAAGTAAAGCGATAAAGAGTGTTGATAGTGCAATTTTCATATTATTCTAATCTGACCGACTTTTATTCATAGTTCAAGCCTTCATCAAAAGTTGTGAAAATTTTTTTAAGCTGGTTTGCTTTCAATTCCATGGTTGACCCTACCATAATCTCTCTCTCCATTGAACTTTATGGCTGATCCAGAAAATCAGGACAGATATCGTAAAATATTACAGGAATCTCTAAAGGAGATCGAAGAATATCTCAAAAAGACAGAGGAATCGGCGGAGGCAGTCTCACCGGACAAAAGCCTAGGAAGGCTTTCTCGAATGGAGGCGATTCAGGATCAGCAATTAATTCTTGAAGCTCGTCGTCGTAAAAAGATGCAAAAAATCGCAGTGCAATCAGCATTACAAAGAATTGAAAACGGTCAGTTTGGAAACTGTATATTTTGTGGCAAACCAATCGCTCCGGAACGACTGGAAGTGGCTCCGGAATCCACTACCTGCGTTGTCTGTTCTTAAAGTTTTAGCCTAACCGTGGGCGTCTGCTTTCTGGACTGCTTGATCTTGGTCAAACCATGGAGTGATTGTCTGAAGGTCTTGGTTGTTTCCAATACAATAGACTAAATCTCCTGCAATGAAATTTGTATCAGCGAGGCGGTGAACCAACAAAGATTCTTTCCTGCGAATCGCGAGTATGGAAACACCAGATGTTTCAGCGAGATCAAGGGCTCGGGGGGATTGCCCGATTACCCGGCTCCCTTCTGTGACCAATAGCTTCTCAACTTTTAAATCCTTTAGACCTGCATGAGCCTCAAGGGGAAGAGGGGAAGAAGAATGTTCGCGATCAGAATGCATGGTCTCTTCTCGTGCCTGATCAATTTCCCGAACAATTAGATTACGGGGGATTTTGAGCTGACGAAGAACAAGGGAAAGAATTTCCAAACCACCCTCTACTTCGGAAGCGACCACATTGACAGGTAAATTTTTACTTAGCTGTTCAGATCCACGCATGTATTGTGTGCGAACGAAAACAGGAGCCTCCACTTGCATACGAGCAATGGTGGAAATCACCCGTTCGATTGCCTGGTTGTCGTTAATCATGATGACAATAGCACGGCAGGTTTCCACATGGGCATGTCCAAGTGCCTCCTCACTGGTTGCATCGGCATAATAAACTGGATCTCCTAACCGTCTACCTAGCTCAACATTGTCAGAGTTCAATTCCAGGGCAACCGCTTCGATACTTAAACGACTTAAGCTATTGGTAAGAAGACGTCCCGCCAGTCCGTATCCAATAACAACCACATGGTCGTTATGTCCAACAGTTCGATCTTCCAATTCCTCAGCACTACGGGCCCGTAAGAGTTTGGCAAGAGGATCGAGTGCCCGCTCCCCCGCAGTGAAATGAGGAGCTTTGTAAACCATCAATGGGGTGAGGAACATACTTAAAATTCCAGCATTGAGAAGGGGTCCAATTTCAGAATCGAGCACCACACCCTCATGGATGGCCAGTTGGAGGATAACGAAGCCAAATTCTCCAAACTGGGCAAGTCCCACGCCTGCCAGCCAAGCGGCTCTGGGTGGAAAACGCATGAGAGATGCGGCGAGTATAGCAAGAAGTCCTTTTCCGCCAATAAAAGCTAAAAGAAGTAAGCTCACTTCAAGCGGCTCATCCGCGAGCAACTGGAAGTCAAAAAACATACCTAGGGAAACAAAGAAAAAACTGACGAACACATCCCGTAGGGGAAGAATGTCTCCCATTGCTCGGTGACGGAAATCGGTATCTGCCACAATCATTCCCGCCAAGAAGGCTCCGAGTGCAAGCGAAAGACCTGTGAGCGAGGTGAGGTATGCAGTTCCTATACAAAGACAAAGAACGGTGAGAATGAATACTTCATTACTTCGGCTACTGTCTACCAACCTAAAAAGTATTGGGACAAGTTTGCGGGAAGTGGCGAAGAGTAAAGTTACCACTAGGACGGCTTTTCCGAGTGCAATGAGAATGGCCTGCCAAGTTTCCGGTTTATCTAAGCCGTTGGCTAGTAAGGGAACAATCAGGACCATGGGAACGATACACAGATCTTGAAAGATTAAGGTGCCAACAATGAAGCGGCCATGAGGAGCATCGAGTTCTCCCCGTTCACCCAGGGTGCGCAAAACAAGAGCAGTGCTAGACAGGGCAAAGACAAAACCATACACAATCGCTTCGGGTAATGAGAGGTTGAGATACAGGCAAACTGCAGATGTGACCAGTGCAGTTACGCTTACTTGTAGAAGTCCACCAAGGGCTACTTGACGAAAGATGTTTTTTAAACGGGCGAGCGAGAATTCCAGCCCGATAGTGAATAGCAGAAAGATCACTCCAACTTCGGCAATTACCTCAATAGCTTCCGGATCATGGGCCAGAGAAAGTGCATTGGGTCCCACTAAGGCACCGGATAAAACTAAACCGGCCACCACAGGAAGTTTGAGGCGTCCAAGAACTAGGGTGACCAGTACGCTAACCGTGGCAATAACCGTGATTTCTTCCAATAAATGCATGGGTTGGTATCTGAATCATCGAATGGCCAAAGGACAATCCGAAAGGATTATTATTTCCCGGAAAAGAATTTATCTCGGAGATGAATTGTTTTCATGAATGAACAAAAAGAAAAAAACGAGAGGAAAATTTTTACTCTTTAGTATCTGAGCTGATTAATTGGCACGCAGAGTGCAAATGGCAGTTGTAAACTATTTTTTGGATCTATGTATATTTTAAGTAAAAAATGTAAAAACACGGATGAAACTGTGATGCTTGCCAAAAGTCTCGGATTGGGTGTTTTATTTGCGGTGGCTTCTGTATTCCTATTGGGTTTGGCCAGCCTATAAGGTTACACCTCGGAGGAGAGTTTTTCTTAGTATAAATTTCTTGTTTCTTCAGCAAGGTTGCCTTGCCAAGTGGGAAAGAAATCTATACTCTTTACCGCTTGCATGAATTCCGCAGCACCACTTTCCACTAACATAAGAAATCTCGCGATCATCGCCCATGTTGATCACGGTAAAACTACTTTGGTTGACCAGTTGCTCAGACAGTCTGGTGTGTTTCGCGAAAATCAATCCATCGATGAACGGGCAATGGACTCGATGGATCAGGAAAGAGAGCGAGGCATTACCATTAAAGCAAAAAACACTTCGGTGCGCTGGAAAGATTATTTGATCAATGTTGTCGATACTCCGGGGCATGCCGATTTTGGTGGTGAGGTTGAAAGAGTTATGAAAATGGTTGATGGAGTTATGCTGGTGGTCGACTCCCATGAAGGTCCTCAGGCACAGACCCGTTTTGTTTTACAAAAAGCCTTGGCGGCAGGACTTTTGCCTGTCGTATTTGTCAATAAGATCGACCGCCCCAACGCACAGCCTGCCAAGATGCAAGACTTGGTGCTAGAACTCTTTCTTGAACTAGAAGCATCGGACGAACAATTCAACGCACCTTTTCTCTTTGGCAGTGCCAAGGAAGGATTTGCCAAGGGATCTTTGGACGATCAGGGGAAAGATATGCTGCCCTTGTTTGAAGCAATTGTTGATCGTGTTCCGCCACCGGTTATCGAAGATGATTCAAACTTCCGCATGCTCGTGAGTAATGTGGATTGGTCCGACTATGTTGGGCGGATTGCCGTAGGTAAGGTATTGTCGGGAAAAGTAAAAGCAGGAGATCCAGTTTGGCGGATTGGAGAGAATGGATCCTCTCCTCGTGCAAAGGTAACCAAGGTTTTTGAGTACAGTGCCTTGGCTACACAAGACTTGGCCGAGGGGGTTGCGGGTAACATTATTGGAGTTTCCGGGTTTGAGGAAGTTGATATTGGGGAGACTTTATCAGGATCAGCGGAGGCAGAGGCTGTTCCATTCGTCCAAATTGATCCACCCACTGTGATGATGTCTTTTTCTGTCAACGACGGTCCCTTAGCTGGGCGTGATGGTGACCGGGTAACCTCGCGGGAAATTCGTGAACGTTTATTCCGGGAGGCACGAACTAATGTGTCGATTAAGGTGGAGGACGGAGATGATTCAACTGAGTTCAAAGTAAGTGCCCGTGGTGCCATGCAGGTGGCAGTATTAGTGGAAACGATGAGGCGGGAAGGATTTGAAGTTTTGGTAAGTCGGCCTTCGGTTATCCGTAAGGAAATTGACGGGAGGCAACACGAACCTTACGAAACTCTTTATTTGGAAGTGCCAGACGATTGCCTAGGTGGATGTATGCAGGCGATTGCCAACCGTAAAGGACAGGTACAGGATATGTCGTCCTCCAATGATTGGACCCGTTTGGAAGCAATTATCCCAACCCGTGGATTGATTGGACTAGAATTTGAGGTACTAAATATTACCAGTGGTCAGGGCATTCTTTCTCACTTGTTTCTAGAGTACCGTCCGGTTACCGGCGAGATTCGTACAAGGCAAAGCGGGACCTTAGTTTCGATGGAAAAGGGAGAGTCTATGACCTATGCATTACGAAATATTGAGACCCGTGGAAAATTATTTATCGGTGCTGGTGAAGAAGTTTATGAAGGTATGATTGTTGGAGAAAATCCTCGATCTGAGGATTTGCCAGTTAACCCAACTAAGGCGAAACATGTTACTAATCACCGGGCTGCTGGTAGCGATAAGTCAGAAGCATTAACCCCACCGATCCGATTCTCCTTGGAGCGGGCGATTGAATATGTGGGTCCTGATGAATTAGTCGAAGTTACACCAAAACTTCTTCGATTACGTAAACGTATCCTAGATTTTAATACGAGGAAGCGAGAAGCGAAAAAGGAAGCACCTTGATTTCTCGTTTCTTGTAACGGCATAATTAGGAACTAGAATTATCAAATAATGCCAATGCCTATAAATTTTTCGTGTATTGCTATCATTATAATGATTCTCTGTGGATGTGGTGCCGGAAGTATATACGGGCCTGGGTATTATTCGGAAACCAAGGTAGGTGCTGATGTCCAGCGAGTTACCTTTCGGGGAGGTGATCATCCGATGACCGGAGATCTTTGCTTATTACGCTGTGCGGAGGTTACTTTGGATTCGGGCAATTCTTTTTTTCAGGTGGTGGATTCAGAATCTGGATCCTCGATTGATCAAATACCTTCTGTCTATCCCTTTCATCAACACTACCACATGGACGATCCTTTCCTTCGTGACATTGCTTTTGTTACAAAAACTATCCGCTTGCTCAAATTAGAAGCGGTTGATGGGTTTTCCTACAATGCAAAAGAAGTCAGGCACTCCATGCGTCAGAAATACGATATTCAATAAATCTCCGATATATTTATATCGTCAATCATTGACCTCCCTCCGTGCATCCTGTTGATTATCTTTTTTTCTTATGAATGAACCGATCGAAATTCGTATCCCTGAGTTTATTCGTAATGGCTTGATTCTTTGGATCATCATTGCCATTGCGGTCATTAGCGGGGTGATTACATCCACTTATACGGTCCAGGCCGAATCGCAGGGCGTGGTCCTTAGGTTTGGTAAGTATCTCAAAACTGTGGAACCCGGTCTTCGTTTCAAGGCGCCTTATGGTGTAGACAAAGTATATGTTTTACCCGTCCGTCGACAACTGAAGCAGGAATTCGGTTTTGCCACACTTGGTGCAAGAAATTCCAACCAATTTTCCGAACCTCGTACTCGGGACCGAGAAAAAAGTATGGTCACCGGAGATTTAAATGCAGCTGAGGTGGAGTGGATTGTTCAATACCGTATCAGTGATCCGCGGCTCTATCTTTTTAATGTATTGGACCCAGAAGGCACCCTCAGATATGTTTCTGAGTCAGTAATGCGTACGGTTGTCGGAGATCGTACTGTTGACGAAGTCATTACCATCGGCCGTCAGGAAATTGAGGAAGAAGCCCGTGACCGGTTAGAGACATTAGTCAATAAATATGAGCTTGGTATTGGGATAGATCAAATCCAATTACAGAATGTCAATCCGCCTCCTCCGGTTCAGGCATCTTTTAATGAAGTCAATCAGGCACAACAGGAGAGGGAACGCATGATCAATGAGGCAAATGGAGAGTATAATAAAGAAGTTCCGCGCTCCCGTGGGGTAGCCGATCAAAAAATTCAGGCAGCGGAAGGTTACGCTTTAAAACGCGTGAATGAAGCTTTGGGGGATGTGGCCAGTTTCAATTCTATGCTTGCTGAGTACAACAAGGCACCCGAGATTACCCGAACTCGTCTTTACCTTGAATCAATGAAAGAAGTGGTGCCGCAAATGGGGAAGAAAATTATTCTTGATGAGGATGCATCCCAGATTTTACCTCTTCTTCAATTAAATGATAGTGCCAAAGGAGGGCTCGTACGATGAAGACCCAGGCACTCGCTATACTCATTATAATTGGTGCAATTGCCTTTTATCTTTGTACCTATGTGGTAAAGGAGACTGATCAGGTCATTCTTACTCAGTTTGGAAAGCCTGTTGGAGAACCTGTAACCGAAGCAGGCTTACACTTCCGATTACCATTCATACAAGAAGTCAACAGTATCGAAAAACGTTTTCTTCCTTGGGACGGTCCAGCCAATGAAATGTCCACCAAGGATAAAACTTATTTGATTATTGATACCTATGCACGCTGGCGGATCAGTGATGCGATGCAATATTTCTTACGTTTACGAGATGAGCGTAGTGCTTTATCCCGTTTAGATGATATTCTTGGCAGTGAGACCCGCAATGCGGTAGCTAAGCATGAATTGATTGAGATTGTGCGTACCTCTAAGGATCGTGTTGCAGTTACTGATAAATCTCTAACCGAGGGCATGGGAAATGTGGGGATGCTCTATCCCATCAAGATTGGAAGAGAAAAAGTGGAGCAGGAAATTTTTGAGAAAGCTGCAGCGAAACTTGCAGGATTTGGAATTGAACTGCTTGATGTCCGGTTTAAGCGTATCAATTACAATGAAACCGTACGCCGAAGGATATATGAACGTATGGTCAGTGAACGCCAGCAAATCGCTGCCCGTTTTCGCTCAGAAGGTGCTGGAGAAGCTGCCAAAATTATCGGTAAAAAGGAGCGTGATCTTCAGGAAATTGAATCGGAGTCTTACAAAAGGGTACAAGAAATATATGGAGAAGCAGATGCGAAAGCTTCTGCTATTTACGCCAAAGCATATGATAGCAGTCCTGCATCGGCGGAGTTCTACCAATTTATTAAAACCTTGGAAACTTACCGAGAAGTTTTATCACAAGATGTTTCGTTGGTCTTAACCACGGATTCTCCTCTTTTTCGCCTACTCAAATCGACCGAAGGTTCTTCACCGAATTTAAAATCCTCTGATTGAACTGGCGGTTGGATTCCCCCCAACCATTTCGGTAAATTCTCAATTTTTCTAAGCAAAAAGTGGTAGGTTGGTCTGTCGATCCAACCTTTGCTGAATATTTTTTCAAGCCATCTCTTTCTTCTCGCCAAGACGATCTTTTTGTTCCGGTTTACTCCTTGTTTTCCAGTTCCAACTTGTGAAAGTGCTGAGTAGATTATACACGCACCTGCTCCTAAAATTAAATATAGGGCAAATCTTGCGTGTCCTCCCTCTGCATCGGTTGATTTTGATTCTTTTTGGCTTAAGTCTGGATTCGTTGCTAAAGGAGAAGAAAGGTTTCTATCCTCGAGTTTTTGGTTAATGATTGCCAGTTCCTCTAATTCTAAATGCCTCTGTTTTACTAAAAATTCTTCGATTTTAGAAGATTCTTGATAAAGGAAGGATTGGAGAGAGAGGTTTGTTTCAATATTTTGTAAGTAGTTCTCAATGAACCACTCATTGATTGATGAACTACTAATTGTGGATAGAATAAGACTATTGGTTTTCCTAGAGTAATTTTTTGCCCAATCCAATTCCACAATTTTTTCAACTTCATGTCTGGTTTGCTTTAGATCGAATGGAAAATCATTTTTTAGACATATATAAACGAGTTTGGGTGCTGTTTGGTTGTCTAGTAATAAAAAACGATTTTCCAGTAATGATTCTCTCTGCTTTGTTAGGTCATTTGCAAAAACTGATTTTGAAATTACCGATACCAAGAGAATCAAGAATAGGCGCGGATACATGCCTTTATGCTAGGTTTTGCAGTTTTTTTTGGGGGATGTGCTTTGCTGACTTTTATTGGAAAATATTTCAAACATTTTTTTAGTTCTTTTGTTGCAACCGATCAAACAACACAAAGCACCCGTCATGATGTAGGTTGATGGTTCTGGAACCGCTGAATAATATATTAAATCGTAATGATTTGTTGATACATCCGTGGTTGATATGTCCCACTCACCATAATGCCAATTCATGTAATACTTAACTGCACTTGCATCAATAGTGATAGAGGAGGGTAATGTTCCTGTAATTTGTAAGAAATCGTTGTAAGTCCGAGTACTTGGAGACCAAATAGCAGAATCAGGATAGACAGGCATATTAGAAGCAACTCCTTGAGTAGCTGATCCATTTTCATTGGTTCCTGCGGCAATACCACCACTTGATATTGGTTTGAGCACTATTTTCAAGTCATCCCCAGACCAACCTGCCAAATTAAAGTAGTCGTTGGAGTTATTAGAAGAATAGTCATTGAAATCTGACATTTCCCATACATATGTGGTCAATCTTCTTTGTCTACTGGAGATGAGGTTTTGTTCAGTAAATGTAGGTTCCAATTCTGATGATTCAGGTTCAAGCACAGGGCGTTCATTTTTTGCTTCTTTGAGCTCGAAAATGTTCATGTGCTTGGTGTTCTCTGGTAGATTTATTGGCTTAAGTTCAGGATAATTATTCACAAGATCAATGGCGTTAAAGGCATCTTTTTTGGAATGGGTTTTGGGTGTGGATATTTGTCCTTTGTGGGCAGATATAGTCTCGGAGTATATGTTGTCACTGAAAAGTGAAAATCCTTGGGAGTAGAAATCAGAAATTTCCTCTCTCAAGTCATAAAGTTTATAAACTTGTACAAAGTCGGGGTTTAATCCCTGGAGGAAGCACCTTAATTGATCAGAGGACTTCTCATGATTGGAAACAGGTTGATATTCTTTTGGAAATAAATCTCCGGTCCATTTGTCACAATTTACAAAATCTGTTGTTGGGGATTCAGACAATCCGATACTCAATGAAATTTGTGAATCAAACTGTGCGGTGCTTGTGTCTTCGTTTTTATGAAAATTTGAGCGAGAGAGCCTAAAGTCAGTAAAAGCATAAGGGAAAGATTGTCTTAGTAATGGTGGAGGATTTCTTTCAATTAGATCGGGTAATGATTTAATGTTTGGGTTGTATGCAATTGAGAAATCATAGGTAATGGTTTGGTTTTCCTTGGAAGTGATGAGTGGATGGACATACTGTGCGAGCAAAGATGAATGCAGTAACCAAACAGTTTCAATTAATAAACAAAAGTATTTGAATAAATTAAGACACACAGTGTCTACAGTTAGCAAAATGGTAGCAAAAGATACAGTTTATTGACTAATTTCTTAAAAAAATAAACTTTTGTTAATATCTGTAATAATTATTTTACTAACAAGTAGCAAATGTTGTAATTTTAACTTCATTCGAAGGGTTATTATCAAATTACTTACTAAAATTATTTAAATGGCTTGGTATTTCATAAAATTATTCATCACCGCTGGTATCATTGTCTTGATATCTGAGGTCTCTAAAAAACTGCCTCTTCTGGGGAGTCTAATTGCATCTTTGCCTCTAATCTCTGTGCTTGGTATGATCTGGATGTATGGCGAAACCAAGGATTTACAAAGGATTGCAGATCATGCAGAGGGTACATTTTGGTATGTGATTCCTTCGCTGCCCATGTTTTTACTTATGCCTTGGATGATTCGCAAAGGAATCTCATTTCCTGCGGCACTGTCCGCGGGAATCGTCCTCACTGGGATCCTTTATTTTATTATGACCAAAGCATTGGCAAAGTTTGGAATGAATCTGTAAAGAAAACTTTTATGGAATGAATAGAACTTTATTGGCAGGTGCAATTTTTGGTGCCAGTTCAGTTCTGCTCGGAGCATATGGTGCACATGGGTTGAGTGGGCTTTTAAATGAGTATCCAAGGATGGAAATTGCCTACCAAAATGCAGTGGATTATCAGATGCTTCATTCCGTACTCTTAATTATTTTGGGAGTGTTTTCTTACATTCCCAAGGTGCGAGTTCCCAAGTTCCTAGCGATTATCCTGTGTGCATCTATTCTGCTCTTTTCCTTTACCATTTATGGCTGGGTTATGGGCGGACCAAATTGGTTGATTAAATTAACCCCTACGGGAGGGGTTGGGTTTGTGATATCTTGGTTGCTTTTTATCCATCTGGCTTGGTTAAATCGAGGACTGAAATAACATGCCCTTTGATATGTACAAACTTATCGGGATTACCTTTTGGTTAATTACACTAGTAGCAGCTTATTGGTATGGTGGAGAAAATGTTCAGCGTGCTGATTTGCCAAATGAGTTGGTAACAGCCACTGGGTTTGATGTGGATTCGCATGACTTTAAGCCAACCTCAGGTGGTAAACCTCTTTCTATAAATCCCAAAAAATCACTTAATATTACAGGACTCGCCGCGAAACCATCACCTTCCATCGCTCAAGAAATTGAATCCGGGAACCGAATAAATTTTGATGAAAGACTTTCTTCATCACATCCAATTCAGAGATTGCAAGCCTTTGCAAAATTGCTTGATAGCCCGGATTCTCAATCTATTGAATTGGCCTTGCAGGCTTATGAATCTCTTCCAGGGGGACCCGGTCGGTTCAGTGAATTGAAAATGCTCGCCTTTGCCTGGGCACAGGTGGATCCATTGAGTGCCATGGATTGGGCAAAAAAACAGCAGCACTGGGACGAACATATTGCCAGTTCTTCAATAATGGATTCTTGGGCCCGCCAGGATGCGGATGGTGCCATTGCTTGGGCAAAAGAAAATTTTGAGGGCAAGGAGAATCACTACTTCATTGGAATTATTAATGGATTATCCGAAAGTAATTTACCCAAGGCTACCGACTTGATGACCGAGTTGCCCTATGGCCGAGTTCGGGGGAGATCCGCTCATATTTTGTTCGAGAAGGTATGGAATAAAGGAGAGGAGGTAGCCATTCATTGGGCAGAGCATCTCCCGGAGGGATCCCTGCAAAATTTTGCTTATGGTGAGCTAGGCGAAAAAGTTGCCCGTTCTAATATGTCGAGGGCAGTCAACTGGGTTGATTCCATGGACGAATCTCCAATCAAGGTAGCAGTTACTGAAGATGTTGCCCGGGAATTAGCACGAAAGGATCCACAATCTGCAGGTAATTGGATCCTTCAAATGCCAGAAGGTGAAGCAAAACAGACTGGGATCAAGGAGGTGTCGAAGATTTGGTCAAAGAAAGATCCCGCGTCCACTGCATCCTGGATAAATCAATTTCCAAAAGACACAAATGTGGATGTAGCGATCGAGCAATTGGTCAGACAGATGACCTCCACTGATCCTTCGGGTGCATTGAGTTGGGCTGAGACAATATCTGACCCAGAAAAGAGAAAAATTATGATCGCGGAGGCGGAGAAAGTAATAAAGGCGGAAAAATTTCCCACTGGAAAATAGGAATAGTTAAAATATTCCCTACCGGTTTTTCCAAAAGAGCAGGCAGGTAGGGTTGGGGACATTAGTCAACGCTCCTTTCTGAAAAGTGAGTTTTCCATTTTGTCTGTCGATTAGGTGAGCGGATATTGTGTTTGAATGCTGACCTGCGGTGATTAGCCAGTTACCATCTGGAGAAAAGTTAATATTTCTAGGGAATGCTCCTCGGATTGGTTGTTTTTCCAGAATCTCCAAAGAACCATCTTTTCTAGTGCTAAAGACTGATACTGAATCATGGCCACGGTTAGAAGAATATACCCAGTTACCGGTCTTATGCACCAGGATTTCCGCAGCAGAATTAAATGACTCCTCCGCTTTTTCTGCTTCTGTCAGGGTGGATGCCCAGTGTATGCTTGTTGCTTCTCCTTTCTCGGAGTCCCATGAGAAAGTCTCAATTGTTAAATTCAATTCATTGAGCAGGTAGATAAACTTATCATCCTTTGAAAATCTCATGTGTCTGGGCCCACCTCCCGCCCGAGCATCTGCATATCCATGATGAGAAACCGATTGTTGTTTATCATCAACTAAGTAGATGACGATCTTGTCCAAGCCAAGATCTGGAACTAATAAGTACTTTTGGCAGGGTGAATATCCACACCAGTGTGGATGGGGTGCGTTCTGCCGATTGCCAAAGATTTTACTACCTCCCTTATGTTTAAAAAGAGTGGGTTCTGTGAGCTTCCCCAATTGAGATAGAGAAAACAGGGCGACCGAACCACCCCCGTACTGTGCAGTTACTAAAAAATTACCACTTGAATGAACCGCGAGGTGACAACCCATTCCATCTGGACATGATTGACGGGTAAATTCGTTAAGAGTGCCATCTTCGTTTATTTTGTAACCAACCACACCAGCACCCTCTTTCCATCTGGCCACAGCATAAAGGATATTTTTAAGGGGATGAACGGTCAGGAATCCAGGTGAATCAACCTCTGCGGCCAATGATAGATCAGAAAATTTACCCAATTTTTGATTGAAAGAAGTTTGGTATATACCTTGAGCTGCCTTGCCTCCCGTCCCGACATACAGAATATTTTCCTCCGCCAATCCCTTGATGGGGGAGTGAAGAAAAAAGACAAAGGTTGTGAATAAAAGATACTCAGAAAATTTGTTCATCTCTTCTTTCCTTGGTTACCGATGAATGCATTGTCAAGTTAGCTAACTTAGTAATCGGGAAATTTTTCATCTATTGAACGATTTGAGCAATTTTTTGGATTGCTGAAAATAAGTGTATCGTGATGTTTAAAAGCAGTGATTTGTAAAAATTTTAAAGATAAGGAACGTATGCGTGTAGCTGGTCGTTCCGCAGCTGCAGTACTTGACCAGTTGTGTGCCATGGTTGAGCCAGGTGTAAGTACTTGGGATATCGACGAAGCAGGTGGTGAGATCATGTCAGAGATGGGGATTAAGAGTGCTTGCAAGGGCTATCGTTCCGGTCATCGAATTTTTCCCTCTTATACATGCTTATCGGTTAATGAAGAGGTGGTTCATGGAATAGGAACCAAGGAACGAATACTCAAGGAGGGCGATGTACTTTCAGTCGATGTTTGTATACGGGAAGGTGGATTTGTGGGAGATAATTGCCGAACCGTGCCGGTAGGGGATGTCTCGCCCGAGGTTGGCCGCTTGCTTCGAGTTACTGAGGAATCACTTTATGTAGGGTTGGTTAATGCTTTGCATAAAAACAGGGTTGGGGATATTTCTCATGCAGTTCAGCAATATGTTGAAGCCGAAGGCTTTGCGATTATTACAAACTTTGTTGGTCATGGGGTTGGTCGTACCTTACATGAAGATCCTCAAATTCCCAATTTTGGCAGGGCTGGAACGGGGGTACAACTACGCAAGGGTTTGGCGATATGCATAGAGCCTATGGTGAATACTAAAAGTGCAGGCATACGAATGGCCAAAGATGGATGGACCGCCTTAGCGGAGGATAATTTGCCCTCTGCTCATTTTGAGCACACTTTGTTAGTTGATGAGGGAACACCTGAGATAATTACTCTACCCCCAGGCTATGATAATGCTACTAAATTTCTTTTGTCAAAAATTGAGCAGTTTTCACTCGATATCGACCTAAATCACTGATCTTTTTCCAATGCTCAAAAAACTTGCTAATAGTGTATTTTCGTTTGATGTGGAGTGGATCCCAGATCCCCAGTCGGCGGAGATTTTGTATGATACCAAACCTGCGGATGGTCCTGGGGAAGATGCAGCGTTAGCATTTGAGGCACTTTGGGCAGGTGCCAGAAAGGATGGAGATGCACCCGATCTGCAACCATATTTAAAAACCGTTCTTTGCCGAGTGGTTTCCTTGGCGGGAATTTTGCGGGAACAGGCACCCGGCGGGAAACCCTTATTAAAATTGGTTTCTTTACCAACCGATCCATCCGACCCTCACAAATCAGACGAAAAAACCATCTTGTCGAGTTTCATGAAATCAGTGGGCAATCGGAAGCCCCAGTTGGTGGGATATAATTCAGCCCAGGCAGATGTTCCCATTTTAGTGCAACGGGCAATTATAAATGGTTTACCAGGCTTTGGTTTCTCTGAACGTCCGAATAAGCCCTGGGAGGGGGTAGATTACTTTGATGCACGTAATTCGGACTACAACCTGGACCTCGCTGATGCAATGGGGCAATTCAGGGACCGTCCCACTTTGCACCAAGCCGCCACTCTCAGCGGGATTCCCGGAAAATTGGAAGTTAGTGGTGATTCTGTTGCCCAGATGTGGCTAGAAGGAAAATTGCCCGAGATCGTGGAGTATAATGAATTCGATGCCTTTACTACTCATTTGCTCTGGGCCAGAGTTGCTCATTTCTCCGGGTTGCTATCAACCGATCAATATTTGGAGGAACAAAAAATGGTTCGGGAACTGCTAGAATCAGAAATTTCACAAAATCGTCCGCATTTACGTCGCTTTGTAAAAGAATGGGATCGTTTACTTGGAATTACCGGACAAGGTTGAGAAAAAAGATTTTCCTAGCGAAGAACTTTTGGGGTTGTTACTCCATGGCCACAGTGATGGAAGGGTAAATTGCCCAATTGGAAATATAACAATAAATATAAGCTATGACCACAGATACGGTGGCTGAAGAAGCCTTAGACAAATTATCAGAAACGCGCGACCGTTTATTAGCGGAAATTCGCAAGGCTGTAATTGGCCAGGACGGTGTTATTGACGAACTACTTATTAGCTTGCTAGCTCGTGGGCATTGCTTGCTCACCGGTATCCCCGGACTGGGTAAGACCCTGCTTGTCAAAACACTGGCAAATTGTTTGACCCTTGGTTTTAAGAGGATTCAATTTACCCCAGACCTCATGCCAGCTGATGTATTAGGTTCGGAAGTGGTGGATGAAGATCCAAGTGGTGGGAAACTTTCCTTTCGCTTTGTTCCAGGACCAATATTTTCTCAGGTTGTATTGGCGGATGAAATTAACCGTACTCCTCCCAAAACCCAAGCTGCCTTGCTTGAAGCTATGGAAGAAAGGCAAGTTACGGTGGCAGGAGAAACCCGCCCTTTGAAAAGCCCCTTTTTCGTGCTCGCCACTCAGAACCCGATCGAATTGGAAGGAACTTACCCATTGCCTGAAGCCCAACTCGATCGCTTTTTACTTAATCCAGTGATTCAATATCTTCCGCAGGCAGATGAAATTCGCATGGTTGGAGATACAACCGGTGAGGACCGGCCTCAACCGCAACCAGTTTTGTCAGGTCCAGAGATTCAGACTTTGCAGTCCCTTACAAGACAGGTACCAGCTCCAGAAAGTGTGGTCGCTTATGCTGTTCGCCTGGTGTCTGCATCCCGGCCAGAAGTTGAAGGTTGTGACCCATGGCTTGCTGCCCGTATTAAGTGGGGTGCTGGTTCCCGGGGGTCTCAGGCTTTGGTGCTCGCCGCCAAGGCGAGAGCTTTGTTAGATGGTCGCCCCAATGCTTCCCGTGAGGATGTTAAGGTGTTGGCTAAATCAGCCCTTCGCCATCGTATTCTTCCTAGTTTTCTTGCTGAGTCAGAGGGCCTGAGCTCAGATGATTTAATCGGGCGTTTACTCGACCAGGTCTCGGAGTAATTTTTTAGAAGGAATTACCAATCTCAAAATTTTGTGGTTCAGATTTCCGCAAATCCGCTGTTAGAACCAGCTCATCTCGCTAAAATCGAGGATCTTCATCTCCTCGCCAGAGTGGTGGTGGAAGGAAATTTCTCTGGTATTCACCGCAGCAGAAGACAGGGGCAAGGAAATGAATTTTTTCAGTACCGTTCTTATGAACCCGGCGAAGATCTTAAGAATGTGGACTGGAAAGTTTTTGCCAAGCTTAAGGACTTAGTCAGTAAAACCTACCAAGAGTCTACCAATGCAAATTTGATCGTCGTTCTTGATGCTAGTGCATCGATGGCTTACAAGGGTGCGGGTTCTCCCTGTACTAAATTTCGGTATGCCCAGATGTTGGCTTCATGCCTGATTTACTTAGGCTATCGTCAAGGTGACCGAATTGGTTTGTTTGGCGGTTCTGAAAATTCTCAACAATGGATTTCTCCCAGTGCCGGAGCAGAGAGTTTTAAGAAAGTCCTCTATTCGATCGGTGGAATGAAACCGGAGGGCAAAGACCTTGGTGATATGGCATGGACTAAGTTTAAGAGTAAACTCCCCAAACAAGCGACTGTGGTGGTAATTTCAGACTTCTTGGAAAAAGAAACGCAATTGAGCGATCGATTGAGTTTCGCCCATTCCACCCGCTACCAGTCTATTTGTTTGCAAGTTATGGATCCACTGGAAGAGGTTCTTCCCGAGGGTGATGCTATTCAGTTTGTTGAATTAGAAGGAGTGGAAGAATTATCAGTCTCACCCGATCGTATACGGTCGGCCTATCAAACGGAAATGCAGCAATACCTTGGTGAGTTGAGCACTCTAATCGCTGGAACCGGTTCCGAATTTTACACTTTGCTCACCAATCAGGACATAGGATTTGGTATTCGACAATTTTTAGGAATGCAACGCTCGGTCAAATGATTGAATTTGCTCAACCTTTTGCCCTGTGGACTGGCTTATCAATATGTCTTCCAATTCTTGCCCATTTGGCCTATCGGCAGGTTGTAGAAAAGCTTCCATTCTCCAGTTTGCGTTTTCTCCGGTCATCATCTATCCCGAGGAGTGGTCGAAGGAAACCCAGTGATTTATTACTCCTTATCCTGCGCATCATTTTATTCATCCTGATTACTTTATTATTGGCAGATCCCTATTGGCGGGAACGAGACTCGGCTGCTCCTAATTTATCTGAAACTAAGGAACTTGTATTTCTTTTGGATGCTAGTTCCAGCATGAGTGGTTGGGGGGGGTGGGACAATGCCCTTGCCGAAATTCGTTCGAGATTGAAAGAAAAGGCAGGAGATAGGTTTGGATTGATTACTCATCAGGACGGATTACTTTTGGAGCACCCAATTGGTACTCCTTCCTCTGAGTTACTTGCTGTATTGGAAGAACTAAAGCCACAATATGCACAATTTGATTTGCAGGGATTAGTCGCACGGACTTCCGAATTATTTTCCTTGAATGCCGATTACAAAAAGATCGTTGTGTTAAGCGATTTCCAGAAGTCATCCTGGCAAGAAATTAGTGGTAGTTTTGCTAAATTCGCAATTGATCTTGAGCTTTATCCGGTTGGGCATGGGAGTGAACTATGGAGTGATAGAACTGGCAATTTCTCGATTATTGATGCCCGTGTGGCACCGGGAGGGGATGAAAAAGTTCGAATATGGTCAGTTGTGAGAAATTTTAATGAGTCCCGGTTCGATTTAAATGTCTCCATCCTAGCCGGCGGAATAGTTCGGGATACTGTACCCGTGAATTTACCTCCCCAAGGTACCGAACAAGTACAGTTCATCTTGCCTTCCAAAGATTTTGCTCAGGCAACCATCTCCATTGAAGGAACTGACCAGTATACTGTGGATAACAACCGATCGTTGTGGATTCTTCCGCCCTTGCCACGTAAATTTGGATTTTGGCAAAGGTCATCTGAAGATGTGCCTGATTTTTTGGAAGCTCAGTTTCTTAGAGCAGCAATGGAAAGTGCTGGTGATGGAGTATGGGATCGATGGCGTGAGGATGATGAAAAAGCTAAGGAGATGAGAATGGGGTCAGATCGTGCTTCCTTAGATTTACTGCTTGTTTTAGGTCTTTCCGGTTGGTTCGAGAAAGAAGGACTGGCTCCTTCCCTCTTGGACCACTTGGAAAAGGGGGGGAAGGCGATCATTACGCCCCCTGCAGATTCTCATGTGTTGATGAACAAAGTCTTAAAAGAGAGCGGAATTATCGACTTCACATTTGGTGGTATGAACCGAACTGCTTTTCGTATGGAGCCATATCGGTTTGAGGTATTACCCGTTGATAGCAAACTTAATCAAGTCTTTCTCGGAGACTCTGTTCGTGACTTATATTTATCGCAAATTCTTCAGTTCATCAATGTGGACGCGAGCAATGATTTGAATGCTCCCCTACAAGACCGTTCTGGTCGACCACTTATTTTAAGTAAATCTTTTGCTAATGGGGGAAGGTTAGTTTTTTTTACTTTTCGTATTCTACCCGAATGGACGGATTTACCCATGCGTAATTCCTTTCTTCCCTTAATTATTGAACTTTGCGATTTGAACCAGAGGAGTGAATCCAGTGCAGGCACACTACGGTTGGAAGCAGGCAATCATCCGGAATGGTCCGATCATTCAATGGAAACCCGACAGATCGGTCTTTTCCAGGTCGGAGAACAAAGGATTGAAGTGGTCCATCCATTGATCGAATCCATGCCCGAGGTCATGAACAAAAATGAACTTCATGAGGCACTAACAGGGGTGCATTTTGCAGAGTCTAGAAAGCAGTCAGATCAAGATGTTTTAGAATCTACCAACGAAAAATCTTTGTGGCTCTGGTTTGCTTCGTCTGCTGCTATTCTGTTGATTATAGAGATGATTCTTTCTTCTCCTTTTAAACTATCCAATCCCCGAGAGGAGGTGGCGAGTGGCTAATTTTGTACGGAGATTAAAAAAACACTCAAGAGGACTGATTCTTGCCCAGTCTTTCGGTGCTCTCGTGAGCGGTTTTCTCGCCTGGTCGGGACTGCTAGTCCTGCTTGATTTGTATGATGCCTTTTCACCGATCCAAGAAACCGAGGTTTCATCCTGGATGTTCGGGGTGGCTTTGGTATCGGTACTCTCTTTCGTCGTTATATTGGTGCACACATGGTTAAACCGACCCAGTCCCAAAGAGTTAGCTAAAAGGGTTGAGGCGGCTAATCCACAACTGCGGGATCTTTTAAACACCGCCATTGAGATAGAAAATAAAGGTAAAGAACCTCAGCTTATGGAGAGTCGAGTACTCCGACACTTGGATAAAAAATCGCAACTTATGGACTGGGGAAAGTCATTACGTCCGTCCTCTTCTTTTCTAAATTATTTGATTATAGGATTCCTTTCAGGAGTTGGTTTGACGGTTTGGAATTTCGATCGTAGTCCCATGAGCAAAGTGCGGGGTGTTTTGAGTGGTGAGAGTGGATTAACTGTATGGACTTCTCCCAGCGGTTCTTCGGAATATCTTTTAAATCCTCCAGACGCAGAATATAGCCGAGGTACTGATGTTTCTATACATACCGATATTTTACGTGATCATCGGGGCACCAAGGAAGCACGGATTGAATGGTTAGAGAAAAATCAGACTGTCAGATTAAATATGCTACCAACCGAAACTCCAGGTCGTTTGGAATTTGTTCTTCCATCCCTGCAAAAGTCTATCCGCTACCGAGTAGTTACTCCATCTCTACAAAGTTCATGGCATAAGGTCAGCCCATATGATCCTCCATCCTTGGAATTTGCCCGTTGGGAAATCATTCCGCCCGCCTACCTCAAGTTGCCCCCATTTACTCACGATGGATTTGGCTATATTGAAGCACCGGAAAACAGTTCTGTTCGCCTGGATGTTCGGGTTGATGAGTTGCCCAAACAAGTTTCTTCGCGTCTAATTAGCAACGATAATAATATTACCTTGGAGAAAGTTGGACGGGTCACCTTTTCTTGGTCTGTTACCCTTAAGGATGATTCGACTTTCCGCCTCGGTTTGTCCGACCTTACTCATCCCGATCGACCTGAAATTCTATACGATCCGGTCACTTTTTCTCCAATTCCCGATGAACCGCCAATTGTGGAAATCTCAGAACCTGCCAAAGACCTTGAACTGCCCTTTGATGCTGAACCACTATTGATCGAAGTATTTGCCGCTGATGATCATGGAATTTCAGACTTACGTCTCCATGTCTCCCACGATGGAGAAAAAAATGAGCAGTCTTTGTTTGTAGATCCTGTGGAGAAAGAAAAAGCAGTCACTGGAATATTGGATTTGAGTGAATATCCGCTCGCAGTGGGCGATGTTATTACCTACATGGCTTTTGCCGTGGATAATCGCGAACCCGAAAATCAAATTGCCAGATCTGAGATTTATTTCATCGAAATTTTACCTCCTGAAGGGAATATGACTGATGAGCAAGAACAGGCTGGGGGAAACATGGAAGGTGATTCAAAAGAAATTCCCATCCGCCAGTTTATTAATCGGACCAAGCAAATTATCAGAGATACCTATGACGGAATGATGGAGGAGGGATTAAAACGGGAGGAACAGTCCCTCGCTCTTTGTGCCGAGGCTCTGAGTTTAAAAAATGAAATGACTAAGACTTACGATGAGTTTGAGGGAATGTTTCCAATAGTTGATGGCTTGGATCTTGGGGAATTGCTCAACGAGGCAACTTATCATATCGAGCAAACTGAAATCTACACTGGAGAGCAAGAGCTCGAACAATCTCTTGAATCATCGGAGCAGACTTTGCGTAAACTTGTACAACTCTATGCACTCATGCAACAATTAGAAAAGCAAATGGCAAAGGGGCAGGGCCAACAAAGTCAAAGTGCAAGCAAAGATGGGGAACAGCAGGAAGAGCAAGAAGACCCGGAATCAAGCAAAGATCCAGCCGAGCAACTCCAGGAGTTAGCCAAAGAACTGGAAGATCTCAAGGAGTTGGAAAGACGCCAAGATTCTTTGAATGAACAAGTGGGGCAGGCAGCAGGGAACGGGCAGACTGGTCAATCAAACCAAGATCTTGCCAGTGAGCAGGAGGGTATCAGAAGGGATCTTGAAAGTTTGCGTCAAAAAAAATATGACCGTAGCGGAAAGCTTGGCGATGTGGCAAATATGGACCAAGCCGGCGGGGAAATGAAAGAAGGTTCCGGAGATCTGCGTAGGGACCAACCTCGCCAAGCCCAACCACACGGCGAACTGGCTGCCGAAGCCTTAGGGCGGGCAATTTCTCAGACTCAACTGGAAATGTCTCAATTGGCAGCCGATATGGTCGATCAGTTGACCAAGATGGCTGAGCAATTGGGAGAATCTCAGGGAAATCTTCGTGGAGAAACTGAAAACGCCGGGGGAGGGCAGGGTGATAAATTGCGCGATCAACAGGACAGCCTGAACGATGGAATAGAGGATTTGCTCAAGAATATTGATCGTACTGCAAGATCCCTTGGCAAATTTCAGGACCGTGCAACTGAAGACCTTTTAAGGGCTGCACGGGAGGCAAAAGCAAACGGATTGGAAAAAGCAGGCAAGCGAGCTTCCAATTCTTTACTCTATAATGCCTTTCCACAGGCACAAAAGGAGCAAAGTAAGGTAGAGGAAGGACTGGATGGTTTGAAGGGCGGACTGCAGGAAGTTGAAGACCGATTGCGCTACGGAGAAAGCTCGGAACTTGGAGAATTAGCAGAACAATTACAAAAAATGCGGCAACAAGGTGCAGGCATGGGAGAGGATGAATTCAGGCAGGCCAATGAGGATGCTGCTCAGGCAATTGGAAATTTACCAGATTCGGAATCCGATCAACGACTTTTAAACCTGACCCGTATGTTTGAGGACTCCGCGATTGCGGAAGAAATAAACAATGGTCGCTCCCTTTCGGCTGGTGCAGTCGAACAAGCTTCCCGTTTAGTAGAGCAATTTTTCTGGCAACAAGCCGCAGAGCAGAGCTTGCGTAGAAATCATCAGGCAACCCGTGCACCAGCCCGTTACCGAAAACAAGTGCAGGAATATTTCCGCAGGATTGCAGAAGGGAAATGAGTTTCGAATCCATTGGGCTTGCTTGGCCATACTCTCTTTTTTGGCTCTTGGTTGGAGGGCTAATTTACTTCCTTTGTTTATTCTGGCACGCTGGGAAGTTATTTAAATCCACCACTACAAAGGAAGCGTGGAAATTAACCCTGCTTCGTGCTCTTAGCGGATTGTTTTTTATTTTATTGGTAGCTCGTCCTTTTATGGACAACTTGAAGACCAATCCAGATGCCGTTAGGATCGTTTCATTGATTGATCTGTCCGGGAGTATGAACCAGCGGGATGCTCCGACGGAAACCCGTAGAATCGAACTGGTACAACCATGGTTTAACCTCGAGCGGGAAAATTCATGGATCAACAAGTTGCGTACAAGATTTGGAATGGTGGACCGTCTGGGCTTTACTCATGATGAAGTGTTTAAGGTAAGGGAATCCAGTTGGGCATTGCCGGAAATGGGGAATAATACTTCCTTGGGCGATGCACTTACCTACATAATTGAATCCCCCGACTTGGGGAATGTCGGAGCTGTTGTTCTATTTTCTGATGGCAGAAATAATAAGGGAGTATCCCCATTGAAGACCGGGGAAATTTTTCGTGAACGCGGGATTCCGGTAAACATTATCGGGGTGGGGAAAGACCGCGACCTTGGGAATATCTCGGTGGCGTTTGCCGATATTCCTACGGATGTAAATGCCAAGGAAGAATTGATTATTTCTGCAGAAATTCAAAACAGTTTTCAATCCGAGGTATCTACCATGGTGCGTCTTTTGGTAAATGATTTAGAATTGGAATCACTTTCGGTGTCTTTAGGTACAGGAGAATCCAGAACAATCCGTTTTTCCCCCCTCATTCCTGAAGTACCCGGTGTTTTTACTTATCGTGTATTGGTGGATCCGTTGGATGGTGACTTCGATCCATCTGATGATGAGGACGCCCAGCTTATTCAAGTCCGCCCGCCTTCTTTTTTCTCTGCCCTCTATCTTTCCCATCAGGTCAGGCCATTGTACCCATTTCTTAAACGTGCATTGTCCAATGAACGTTTTCAGCTCAGTTCATTAATTCGGCTGGGAAACGAAACTTTTCATGCCAGAGGAGAAAAGATTTTACCGACCGGATACCCAAATAATCCGGATTTTTGGATGGATTACGATGTGGTCTTGGTTGATTCCGGTTGCTTGAACGAGCTGAATGGCACGCTGGTAACTTCACTCAAAGATTTTGTTCAAAAACGGGGCGGTGGGTTATTATTGTTTGGAGACCCAACTCCCGCCCAGCAACTGCTTGGTGGATTGATGCCGGTTAAGCAAACCCAGTCCGCTATGGCGAAGGAAGACCTTAGCTTGTCTGTCTCTCCAGATCCGCTGTTTACTGAACTTAAAAGACTAGATGAATGGAAAACCTTTTTACCTGGTGGTATGCCAGCGGAATTGATTACCCGGACGAACCCAGCTGCTCGTGATGTGGTCAACCTAAGAGGTAGTTCTGATCGCGCGATACTGACAATACAAGCCTATGGTGCAGGGAAGTCCGCCTACTGGGGATCGCCACATGACTGGAAAAGATCCTTAATAAACGAAGACAGGTCTCGCGAATTCTCTCTTTTTTGGAGTGGAATTGTGGAGTGGCTCGGTTCGGGCTCTGTTGAACGGATAAAGGTTGATCAGCAGGAAAAACCAGGAATTTCAGGAGAAGCAAATTTATTGACGATCGATGTTCTTGGTCAGGACTTTGAACCTTCGATGGACGCCCGGGTGGAGGCCAATATCACCGGGCCAGATGGATTTTCCAAATTTTTGCAGCTCTACCCAGAAGGTTTATCTTTGGGGCGTTATGGGGGTGAGTTTATTCCGCAGGATGCCGGTTCTTATCAGGTGCTCTACAAACTCTCTTATCCCGATGGTGAAAAAATCGAACATATGTCCTACTTGAAAGTAAAACCATCCGGAGATGAAAGTAAAGATACCCGCTATGCGGAGAGAGACTTGCAGATGCTAGCTAATCTGACAGGCGGAGAATTTTTAAAGGTAGAAAATATGTCGGACGATTGGATGCCTCGTTTATCTTCTGCACTGCCCACGATTTCCAAACGAAGCAACCTTGCCGATGCCTGGCCATTATTTCTCGTATTGTTCATGGCTGCAGGAATGGAATGGATAATACGCCGTAAAGGAGGGTTGAAGTGAGGGTGATTAAAGAATGGCTTATCCTGTATGTTTTTGCAGGTCATCTTTTTTTACTGGCACAAGAGAGCAACAACAGTTCACCAGTTTTTCAGGAAAGCAATCTTTCTCAGTTTCCCAAAGAAGTGCCCGCACGTTCCACTATCGATGGCACTCTCAACCAAGCTGCTAGAAAGATAAAATCCAACAATTTGCAGGAGCGGGTTGGGGCGGCAAAATTGCTCGGTAAATACCCAGGTGCCCAAGCTGGTTTACTCTTGATAGGCGCATTGGATGATACGAGCGAGTTGGTTAGGCGTGCCGCTCTTGTTTCTCTTGTCGAGCATTTCAATAATGGATCTCCGGTTTATGAACAAGCGCTTGCTGAAAAAATCTTTTCTAAACTCGCCGACCCAGATGTTGAGGTCAGGCGTGAAGTATCTGCCCTGATTCCTCGTCTGGTTCCTGGACTAATGAGATCAGGAATGGAAAGAATTCAGGTCAATGGAAGGACGGTTTTTCGCTCCATTCCTGGAAGATTACGGGAAGATCTTCAGAGGATTGTAGAAAATGGCTTACTCGATCCTGACTCTATTGTTAGGCAAAATGTTTTGAAGCATCACTACCCGTTGCGCATTCAAATAAATCCTCAAACTTTTGGGAAGTTATTGGGAGATAAAGATAGTGCTGTACTGTTAATTGCCTTGGATCAGTTGAGAATGTACGCAACGTTACCTGGTATTTTGCCAAAAGTTGAATCCCTGACCTTGCATCCAGACATTGGCGTACGGTCAAAACTTGCTAAGGTTGCCTTGTCAATTGGCCGGTCCTTTCCTGAATACCGGAAAGTTCTTCGTAAAATGACTAATGATGATGAGGACGAGATTGCCACTTTGGCTGCGGTCGATCTTGCCCGGTTGGGCGAAGGTGTTTCTCCGGAGATGATTGAACGAATTATCCAATATTTATCCCAATCTCGGGGGCTTTACGGCAAGGCGGAGAATTTATTTTATTCGCTCTCAGTACTGGGGCGGGATGCTTCAAGGATCTATCAATCCCTACTCAAACATCCCAGTGCAAGCATGCGGGCAAAGGCCTGGGAGCGTCACCTCAGTATGCAGGAAGGATGGAATTCTCCGGCTTTATGGATCCCGGCATTAGAGGATAGGGATTTGCAAGTGAGAGAAACTGTTTTGGCACTTGTTCGTGGAAGGGTGGAAAAAATCGGAGAAGACGATCTTCGTCTGCTTATTCGCCATAATCAGGGGGATGTCCGTGCACTGGCTGCAGAACTTTTACTAGTTGCAGATGAAGAGGTCGTAGAGGAATGCTATTTTGATCTCCTTATCGATGATCAATCCTTAGTTCGATCAACCACTCTGAGAGCGTTGGCAAACCTGCGGTTTAAAGATTGGGTTATTCTCCATTCACGATCTTTGAACGACGACGATTATAGCATCCAAAGGGCTGCGATGGATGGATTATTAACTGATCGTACGATGGGAGTTCCTGAACTGATTGAATATGTACGTAAATATCCAGCGGAAAGAATTAGTTCTCTAGCCAAAATAGAGCTCCAAAGGATAGGGATAAATCCATGAAGTTTTCTCTACATCTTTTCTTGCTCATCTGTTTATCTTTAACGGAGGCCAGGCATACTTTATTCTCATTACCTGATTCACTAGTTTCTGAGGTGCGTATTATGCAGTTACGCCGGGATATGGTGTCCCGAATTAGGTATCCGGATGCTTTGCCCAGTTTGCTTGATTTAATGAACGAACAATCGAGCACCAAGTTTGATCCTGATCCATTGTTTATTGAGTCGCTTACTGACGAACGGTTATTTGAAAACCCTATTCTTTACATAAATTGTGACGAGCTTCCAAACTTTGAGTTTTCCGTCGAGGAAAATGAAGCACTCCGAAGATATATGGAACTTGGGGGATTTGTTTACTTGGATGCCGGAATTAAAGCATCTTTTCTCGGGTCTGATCTTGGTCACAGTTATGCAGCCTGGGAAGAACGTGATGAAGTAAGGGAATGGTTTGGGCAAATTTTCCCCGAAAAATCATTTACTCCATTGGCGAGAAATCATGAAATTTTCAGAACTTTTTACAAAGGATTACCGGATAATGAATATTTGCGCTTGGAGGAAGATCAAAAACGTTTACCGGATACCGTGCTTACTTTTGTGGAACAGGAAAAATGGCCACAGGGTACCTATTCTCTTGTTGGGATAAAAGTGAAGGAAAGATTGGCCTGCCTAGCTTCTCCCATTTGTGCTATGGGGTGGGGCAGGGATGAGTTTGGGGCTTGGATTCCTCCCATTTCTTTTCGGGTACGCGAGTCGGCCGAGAATTTTGATGAAACCTTGCAGGTCGCATCCTTTGCCGGTCAAACCTTCGAAGTTACCAGAGAAGATGGATTAAAGGATGAAATTTATCTTTTACCAGGTCAGCGCCCCCTTTGGGTCAAGGAACCAACTGGAAGATGGAGGATTTTTAAATATTATTCAGGAGAGGAAATTAGTAACTATGCTCATTCATTTTATGCCCGATTGGGTATGAATGTTTTTCTTTATGCCTTGCTAAATTAGTAGGTTATTCCCTTATCTAATTTTTATTTATGAAGGAAGAAGATATATTTCCTACCCCTCCGGATGCTCCCGATCCGAATTTATGGCAAAGAATTAGCAGTTCTCCCTATTTTTGGTGGTTTTCTGCAATGCTAATGATGGGTTTACTGGTTATGTGGTTACCCTCCCAATGTTCTTTCGATGCCTTACAATTTCCTCAGGGAGACAATGTGGATTACGATAAGCAACCATTTGTTGATAAAGAAAAGGAGCTGGAAATGCGTGGTGATGGTATGTGGTACACGCGTGGAGATGGCAATTTATACACCGGGCTCGGATTAACTTTTCATGCGAATGGACAGAAAAAGACCCGAACTAAGTTTGTCGAAGGTATTCCTACCGGTTTAATCGAGGAATGGGACGAAAATGGTTCGCTACTCGGGCCTCGATTTAAGGGCGAGTTTAACCCTTAGTTTTTTGTTTGCTAATTGATTGGGCTGAAGTCCGGTCTCTTGGGGTTTGTTCCCATCCGTTCATCAAGCATAGAAATTGCCAGTAGCAAAGGTGCGATTAAATTAATCAGCGGAAATGTCCATAAAAAGCCCGCTACAGTTCCGTGTGCCAATTTGCCAGGTTTCTTCTTTCTTTGATCGCGGGGAAGACGTAATTCGATGAGTTGCCCGTATTCCCGGCTAAGTATATATCCAGTCAGTAAATACTGTAAAACAAGCCCCACGGGTGGAAGTAAATATCCGATCAGCAAAAAAGGAGATGCCAGTAAATAAATCACAAGACTCCAAATAATAAAGCGGAGGGATGATATCGTTGATTCAATTATACCGGGTGGCTTAATCCAGTCTGCACTTGGGTAGCATCTATCGCGTACAGCATCCAGTGCGTCATCGATAAAGATACCAAGAAAAGCAGCATAAATACTGGACAGAAAAAAGTAACCGAGCCCGGCAATGAAAAAGGTTCCCAGAATCGCAACCAATCCACCAATCCATCCATCGGCCCAACTCATCCATCCAGTCAGATTTTGGGAAAAAGAACCAACCATTTGAAAAAGAAAAGTACCCCCTATAACCATGAGTATAAAAATGGTTCCAAGGCTGAGTATGGTTGCCCATAAGACGGGTTTCCACAGCCTAATGTCTTGCAATTGAGAAATAGCGAACAGATAATTTTGTAGAAGAATTTTCATGATGTCCTTTTGGTAGTTCTTCGATTTCTTTATTGAAATTGGCAAGGTTTTTTGCCCAAATTTTATTTTCAAGTGGACAAGAACCAGCTTGATTCTAATAAATTACATTGTGGAAATGGATAAGGGGAAATATGGCTGACCACAAATACACTGCGGACAGCATCAAGTCGCTCGATTGGAAAGAGCACATTCGTTTGCGTCCCGGTATGTACATCGGGAAACTTGGAGATGGATCATCTGAGGACGATGGTATTTATGTTCTGCTCAAAGAAGTTCTCGATAATTGTATCGATGAATTTGTCATGGGTTTTGGTAAGCAGATTGAAGTTGAGTGCGATGGACAAGTAGTTACCGTGCGTGATTTTGGACGAGGAATACCGTTGGAAAAACTACTCGATTGCTCAAGTAAAATAAATACCGGAGCGAAGTACGACTCTGAAGCTTTCAAGAAATCTGTCGGTTTGAATGGAGTGGGTATCAAAGCGGTTAATGCACTGTCGACCAAGTTTGAAATACAAGCATTCAGGGAAGGGGAGACCCGCAGGATTGAATTTGCATGCGGGGATGTTCAGGCGATCGATAAAAAGAACAAGTCCACCAAGGAAGAGAATGGTACGGTTATATCGTATGTACCGGACGATTCCATGTTCAAAAAATACCGCTATCGTAATGAATATGTGGAGCGGATGCTCAGGTATTACACCTATTTGAACCGTGGGTTGACCATTCGTTACAATGGTAAGAGGTTCCGTTCCAAAGATGGTTTAAAGGACTTACTTCAGGAAAATATCTCTGAAACTCCTCTATATCCTATTATTTACATTGAAGGAAATGATATCGAAGTGGCCTTCACTCATCTCGATCAGTATGGGGAAGACTATTTTTCCTTCGTCAATGGCCAGCACACTACTCAGGGTGGGACTCATCAGGCAGCTTTTCGCGAAGCTGTGGTTAAGACGATCCGGGACTTTACCAAGAAGAATTTTGATGCAGGCGATATTAGGGGAGGGATTGTTGCCGCCATCAGTGTAAAAGTACAGGAACCAGTTTTTGAATCACAGACGAAAACTAAACTCGGGTCGTTGACGGTCTCTCCGGATGGTGAGACCATCAGGACTTTTGTAGGAAACTTTCTCAAGGAAAAGCTAGATAATTTTTTACACAAAAATCCAGAAACTGCTGATGCTTTGCAGGAAAAAATTCAACGGAGTGAGAGGGAACGTAAAGAATTAAAAGGTATTCAAAAAATCGCCCGTGAACGAGCAAAGAAAAGTAAAGTACACAACCGAAAATTACGGGATTGCCGAGTACATCTCAGTGGTAAAAATAAAGAAAAGTATAAAAGTACCTTGTTTATAACCGAGGGAGATTCTGCCAGTGGTTCCATTACCAAGGCACGGGATGTTCAATTTCAGGGAGTATTCAGTCTCAAGGGGAAACCACTCAATACTTTTGGACTTACCCGAAAAGTAGTCTATGAAAATGAAGAGTTTAACCTCATTCAAGCGGCTCTTGGAATCGAGGAAGATCTGGAAGATCTGCGCTACAACCAAGTTGTAATTGCCACTGATGCAGATGTTGACGGTATGCATATCCGTCTGCTCCTAATTACTTTCTTTCTACAATTCTTTCCCGAATTGATCAGGCAGGGCCATCTTTTTGTGCTGCAAACTCCTTTATTCCGAGTGCGTAACAAAAAGACCACCCTTTATTGCTATGATGAGACGGAACGGGATGCGGCGATCAAAACACTTGGCCGAAATCCCGAGATTACACGGTTTAAAGGATTGGGTGAAATTTCTCCGGATGAATTCAAACATTTTATCGGTGATGATATACGTCTTGATCCCGTTAAAATAGATGCGAATGAATCTCTTAAGGAAATGCTCAAATTTTTTATGGGGAAAAATACCCCAATCCGACAGGAGTATATTATTCGAAACCTACGTTTTGAGCATGATATCGTGGAAGATGAAGATACGGACGAAAACGAGGATGATTCGATTGCTCCAACCAAAAAACAAAAAACGGAACAGTCAAAGCCAGAAGTGGCTGAAAGTGCAGCGGCTTAGGTTTCTACTCAATGAGTGCTAGTGAAATTAATTCCAATGAAGATAACGGTGAGAACCGGGAAAATTCTGAGGATGAGATTGAACAGGGCGACCAAATTGTAGAAGAGAATACCAAGCGAAGGTTTGATCCAGAGGCCTTGGCGTTGGAGGGGCCCAAACGGGGAGATGATGATGCCATATATGTCGATGATATGTATGGAGACTGGTTTTTGGATTATGCCTCATATGTCATCCTCGAACGGGCAGTGCCTCATGCGGATGACGGTCTGAAACCTGTTCAAAGACGTATCCTGCATTCCATGAAAGAATTAGAGGATGGTCGATATAACAAGGTAGCCAATGTAATTGGTAATACCATGAAGTATCACCCTCATGGGGATGCTTCCATCGGTGATGCCATCATTCAAATTGGGCAAAAAGATCTCCTCATTGATACGCAGGGGAACTGGGGAAATGTATTGACTGGAGATTCAGCGGCTGCTCCCCGTTACATTGAGGCACGCCTGACTCCCTTTGCTCTGGAAGTAATCTTCAGTCCGAAAGTTACCACATGGGTATCCTCTTACGATGGACGTAACAAGGAACCTATAACTTTTCCCACAAAATTCCCCCTTCTTCTTGCTCAGGGAGCCGAGGGAATTGCCGTCGGGCTTTCGACCAAAATATTACCACATAATTTTCTGGAAATCATCGATGCGATGATTGACGCTCTTCGTAAAAACCCAATCGACTTACTGCCAGATTTCCCTCAGGGAGGCATCGCAGATTGTACCTCATACAGTGGCGGGTCGAGAGGTGGTCGTATCCGGGTAAGGGCCAGGATAGAAGTGGTAAAAAAACATCTCCTGAAAGTAGTGGAGATTCCTTTTGGGACTACCACAACCAGTCTGATTGATTCTGTTCTTGCAGCAAATGACAAAGGAAAGATTAAAATTTCCAAAATCGAAGATAATACCGCTGAGTTTGTGGAAATTATGATTCACCTGCCATCGACTGTTTCTTCGGACGAGGCACTTCCCGCGCTCTATGCCTTTACCGATTGCGAGGTAAGTCTGGCCCCAAATGCCTGTGTCATTAAGGACAATCATCCACAATTTCTTTCGGTCAATGATCTTATTGTATCTTCTGCAAACCAGACCCGAGAATTGCTCAAGCAAGAATTGGAGATTCGTCTCGGAGAACTGCAGGAAAAATGGCACTTCGCATCGCTCGAAAAAATCTTTATCGAGAAACGAATTTACCGTGATATTGAAAAGGAAGAAACCTGGGAGGGAGTGATTTCAGCGGTGGATAAGGGGCTTAAGCCCTATGTAAAAATCTTTCATCGTGCCATCACTCAGGATGATATTCTCAAACTGCTTGAAATCCGCATAAAAAGAATCTCCAAATATGATTCTTTCCGTGCCGATGAAGTGATTAAAGGATTTGAGGATGAAATTAAAGAGGTGGAAGGACATCTTGCCCAACTTACCCGTTATGCAATTCGCTACCTCAAAGAACTAAAAAAGAAATACGGAAAGGGCAGGGAGAGGAAAACTGAAATTTGCCGGGAAGATGATGGTTCACTTGCCCCGTTTGATCGTATCAATGCTGCCCAAGTGGTGGTTGCTAATGAAACTCTTTATATCAATCGAAAGGATGGTTTTGCCGGCTATGGTCTCAAAAAAGATGAGCCCATTGAAAAATGCTCAAATCTTGACGATATCATTGTATTTGGAAAAGACGGAGTGATGAAGGTGATGAAAATTGCCGAGAAAATGTTTGTTGGCAAATCACCACTGCGGTTGAATGTTTTTCGCCGCGATGAAGAAAAGGTCTATAATATGGTTTATCGCGACGGGAAAAGTGGGCGTTTATATGCTAAGAAGTTTAAGGTGGGTGGCGTGACTCGGGAAAAGGAATACCCTTTGTTTAAGACTCATTCAAAATCCCGAATTTTCTTTTTTGCGATCCATGACAATGACAAGAAAAACAGTCGTATCCTTGTTCATCTTGATCCTGAATTAAAAAGGGTCAAAGAAATGGTCATTGAATTTGATTTTGCCTGGCTTGACCTTCAAGGGCGCGGGGCCAAAGGCAGTACTCTTACTGCGCATAAAGTTGACCGTGTGGTAAATGCACCTAAGGAAAATGGGGACGATGAAACTGATTCTTCTTCCGAAAAAGACCAAAGTTCCAAAGCATCAAAACCAGAAAAAAAACCTCCAACTGCCCAACCTGTTAAAAAAGATAGCAAGCCAGCACTAGCTAAAGATAACAAAGATCAACCAGAGAAAAACGATCCGAAAGATCTGAAAAACCAGGCAACTTTCGAATTCTAAGATTTCAAATATTGTGCATTTTCCTTTCTGATCTTTTCTTGGATTGTTAGATTGTATCTATGTTCAGAAAGGTTGCTCCTGAAGAAGTTAACAGAAAATTACTTCATGGCTTGGTGATCATACTACCATTGGGGATATTTTATGTCCCACTCCTGTTTGAATTCGATCGAAACGCTATTGCAGTTCTGGTTTTTTCACTGTTACTCATATCCATTTTTTTTGAACTTCTTAGACAGCGAAGTGTTTGCTTTGGAGAATGGTTCTATGCCACCTTTGGATCAATGCTTCGGGTTGAAGAAAAAAAGCACCTGACTGGAGCTACCTATGTGGCCGCTGCTACTTTTTTTTGTGCTTGGATGAGTACGATCAATGAGACTATGGCCGCATGTTCCTGCCTTGCTTTGACCCTTTTTATTTTGGGGGACGCCGTGGCGGCACTTGCAGGAAAATCAATTGGCCGGATTAGGATTGAGAAAAAAACACTAGAGGGTGCGATTGGCTGTTTTTTGCTCTGTTTGGTTCTTGCCTATTGGGTATTTCCAAAACTTCCCCGGTTTTTGGATGCATGGGGTGGGGAATTAAGTTTGCTACATGCAATCGTGATTGCTAGTTCGGTCGCAGTTCTTGAATTGTTTCCTGTAAAACTTGGACATTTAAAATTAAATGATAATTTATATGTGCCGGTCCTGGTCACGATCATTGCTTACACTGTTTGTTAGTTGGTTATCCATCGATCCTGGAAAGATCCAAGTACAATAGTACTGTTTTTTTCATCAGTGTAGATGATGGTTAGTGTATCTCTTTTGATTTCAAAAATTGCCCGCTGATTAAATTGTTTGGCCAATTCGATTACTTTAGTTTTGTGTAGATCTGTAAGAAAGCTTGGTTCTTGATGAACTAAATCTTTAGAAGTTCCAATTATAGGCAGGCAATGAGCACCATCCTGTTTAATTATAGCCTCTAAGATTGTATTTTGTTTTTGGTTTTCTCTCCCAGGTAGTTTTTCATCCATCGGATTATATGCAGTAATAATAAATGCATGTTCCGGAATTTCTTTTGGATCAAGAGAACTTAGGAATCGAGTTTCAGAATAGGCGGGGTTCACATTTTGCAGTTTTTGAATTAGAAAATACCAAACAGTTCCGTCACCTTTTGGACAAATTGCTTTTGTTCCCGTTTGGGACAAGCCAATTTCCAGTTCTTTAAATATATTTCAAAGGGTTTGGTATGCTCACTTTGGGAATGGTTTAACCATTCGCATGCGGACCATGCTGAATTTGGGTCTTTTTCGATTAAAGGAAGTAGCTCAATTGCTACCCATAAATTTTGTTTCCGAAGATTTGCGTTTTGTGAAAGTTTAAACCTGTTTTTTTTCCACCAAGAAGGGAGTTGGAAATTTTCTGGATATCCAGAAGTTTTTATCCGATCGGTTCGGTAATTTTTAAACTCTTTTGCATAGTTTCCCCAGGCAGGGTTGGGGGGATTTTGGTCCCAACTTTTTGACAATTCCAGCAAGGCAAACAGTGATGCTGCTTCACATAGGCTTTCCTCAAACCATTGGTTTGTTTGGTCTCCCCCTGTCGTTTTACAGATCAAATGTCCCAGTTCATGAGAAAATTGAAAGGCGTATTGGCACCAGTATCGGTCTTTTGCAGAGAGATTAATTCGATGTTCTCCATTTAGGGTTCGCTCGTAATAAACTTTTGGAGGAAAGGAATGGGAGACAGATAAGTTTTTTTCTATCAGAATAGAAACATAGGGACTAAAGATACTGGCAGTAGATTCTAAAACCCATTGGATTTCTTGAATTTGTACATTTCCCCAACGGCCACTTTCTACAAGAATTTTTACTGCCTGTAAATTGGGCAACAGAGCAAAGTACAATAACAAGAGAGGATGTATTCCTCTTAATTTATTCACGAATTTTACCAGCGGTTATTCGGCCTCATTTATTGCTTGGTTATCAAAGCCAAGATAAGAGGAGGTTAAATAATCATAAAATAGAGGAGTGCCGTTTTGCGTGGTCGTAAAATAAATCCAACTGGCTGACTCATTTCTGTAGAGGAATGGCCATACGCCCTGTTTTGTCCATAACCAACCATAATGCTCGTTCCATAGCCATACGCTCTGATTATCAAGGCCGGAAGAATATAACCACCCAAGTTGAGAATGATAGAGCCAACCTTTCTCATAGTAAATGAAGGTGCCAAACCAAGGGGATGACTTCCATCCGCCAACTTCTTCGGTAATTTCTCCCCACCACGATTTAGCGGGTTCAGGTATTAAGATTTTTTTCACAGGTCCAATACCATAACCGGCTGCATTTTTTGCCCATGCTCTGAAATACATAACATCAGGGAAAGGACTCTCGGTAACTTTGAGAGAAAATTTTGAAGGATTTCCAATTCCTCTTACCCAGTAAACTGTGGATTTTGACTGATCCAGAGTAATTCTCGAAGATATCACAAATCCAAAATCATCAATAATTCCTTCACCAGAGTACTGGACATCCCCAAATAATTGTATTGATCCATTTTCATCCAAGATTCCTTCATCAGTATTTAAGATAGGCTTATTCGTTAGTGAATATCGGTTATCAGGGTCAGTACCTGCTAATAGTTCGTCATCATTGCTTATTCCGTCACCATCACGATCGTTGTCATAAGCATCTTCAATCCCATCTCCATCCATATCTTCGATGATATTAATTAACTCGATTACGAAGGACTGTTCGTAACTGGCACCTGTCTGATCTTGTACAAGTACACGCAGGTCAAAGAACTGCGGGTCGGATTCATAGTTAAGCATCCTGGAGGTTAATAGGGTGCCGTTTTCTTCAAGAACAAAGGGCAACTCAACAGTTTTATCCATCTGTTTCTCAGATGAATTATGGTCGAATTCTCCAGCATCGCTCGCATTTTCATCAATCGCTACGGAATGATTGTTGTCAACTGTATCGTATTCAGATTTGGGATATGGAGTAACTATTTGATAAGTCAGGATGTCGTTTTCATCAGGATCAAATGCATCAAAGTATCCTACCAATGAATTCTCGGGTAAGTTTTCAGCAATGAATGAATCAGAAAGAGTGATGAATTCAGGTGCCCGATTCTCTTGAATCACATTAATCGTACGAAGTACTCTTTGACCATCATTACCACTGGAATCTGTGTAGTTATATTCTATCCTGTAAATTCCTGGTGTGTGGTGATCGACTTGACCGTAAACCTCCGCTTGACCTTCCCCATCGACAATGTCATTCCAGGTCGCACCGGGATCAATATATTCAAAACCTGTAGGTATAGTAACATTGGCATCCCCAATTAATGAAATTACCGGTGGGCTAGTATCTACTACCTCGATAGTACGGATAACTTCCTGTGCTGAGTTACCACTACTGTCAGTGTAAGAGTATGTGATGTGATAGGTGCCGGGTACCAAATGATCTACTGTACCGTTGGCATCGGCGGTACCGTTACCATCTACGGAGTCGTGCCAGTTCGCCCATAAATCGGTATAGATCTCGCCTGCCTCAAGGGTAATTTTGCTGTCCCCGAGCAGGGTGATCATCGGAGCAGCATTGTCAACCACCTGGATCGTACGAACGACCGGTTCTGCGGCATTACCTGCGGCATCGGTTGCAGAGTAGGTGATCTGGTAAATACCTGGAGCATTGCTGTTCACTGATCCGTTAGAATCGGCCTGTCCAGATCCATCGACAATGTCCGACCATGTGGCCCCCTCGTCAAAATACTCGCTGGATGCTAGGTGGGTAACATTTGCATCGCCGATTAATGCGATCACCGGTGGGGTGGTATCGACCACATTGACTGTACGCACCACTTGCTGGGCATTATTACCACTGGAATCCGTGTAAGTGTATGTGATCTGATAGATTCCGGGAACTAAGTGATCGACGGTACCATTGGCATCGGCAGTACCGTTGCCATCCACTGAATCGTGCCAGTTCGCCCCTAAATTGGTGTAGAGCTCGCCTGCTTCATGGGTAATGTTGGAGTCCCCGAGGAGGGTGATGACCGGAGCAGCATTGTCCACCACCTCGATCGTACGAACAATTGGATCGGCAGCATTGCCGCTAGAGTCGGATTTGGTGTAGGTGATG
>OMJS01000076.1 GCA_900299365.1 Opitutales bacterium | reverse complement strand
GTCTTGGATGAACGGTCCCCAAAGAAAAGCCAATTTTTGCCCCCCGCACCAGTAGCTTGTCTCTCTTCTATAAATGCCCGAAAAGGGGCAATCCCGGTACCCGGCCCAACCATGATGATTGGAGCATCAGAATTTTCCGGCAGTTTAAAGTTTTTATTGGGGTGAAAATAACAAGGTATAGTCTCCCCCACCCGGTCGGCCAGATAGGACGAGCACACGCCCTCCCTCTTTCGGTCATGGGAATCATAACGAACTATTGCTACGGTCAGATGAACTTGCTCGTTATGGGCTTTGATACTCGATGCAATCGAGTACAAGCGGGGAGGCATTGGTCGCAATAATCCAATAAATTCATCCGGGCTAATTCCCTGCTGGGGAAATTCGATAAATAAATCGATCAGTTCCCTACCCCATAGATAATCGGCAAAGCCTTCCCGGTTGGCCGGTTCGAGCAAGCCGGCCAGTTTTTCCGAATTAGCGATCTCATTAAATTTTTTCACCTGTATCTTACTTAATACCGTACAGGCCAGTAAATTAACCAAAGCATCTCTCAGAGAAGTGGAACTTTCTCCAACCTCTACCCCTTCATTGCCCGTCAGACCAACCGCATCAAGCAGGTCATCCACATATCCGGGATTATTGTGAGGGATAACCCCGAGAGAATCGCCAGGTTCATATGTCAGTCTGCTTGCTTCCAGAGAGAGTTCAAAATGGCGGGTCTCTTTATCGGATCCCTGGTTGAGTAAACGATTGACCAGTAGTTTTGACTGGTAAGGGTTATCTTTGGTCGGAGCAGATGAGTCTGTGTGTTGGGACATAAAAATTTGAGCAATGTATACCTACATGTTTTACAAACCTGAGCGGACAATCCAAGAGAAATTAAAAAAAATTTGAGGAAATTTTCCATTGCTCGATTATGGTGAGGAATCAAGTTAATAGCTAACCAATGAAGATGATTTCAGAACTCTGCAAAACCGAACAGGACAAATGGCACCAAACCATGCTCGATTATTGCTATGACCCAAATGATTGGGAAAAAGCAAGAGAGACTCTCCTTCGCTTACTGGACTCGGAAAATAAAGAGGCTGAAGAACCGGCAATCCGGTCCTATATCGCCTGCTGTGCTGAAGCAGTTTCTTCGAGTATGCCATTGCCCCAACTTTCATTCATTGTGGAAGATTTTTTCTCCCGCTACGGTATGGAAGATGCCATCCCGCAGGCATAAAATATCAGGCGGGCGGACCGGGCCTCATTTTGCCCAACTTTTCCCGATGGGCATTGGCAACTGCGAGGTATTTTTCCGCCCATTTCTTGAGATCCTTTCTCTCCTTATCGGAAAGTTCTTTTTTGATCTTTGCGGGCACTCCTGCAACCAAACTACCAGCAGGAACTTCCATTCCAGCGGGCACTAGACTACCGGCCGCCACAATGGATTGTTCACCTATTTTCGCACCGTCCAAAATGGTGGAATTCATCCCGATTAAACACTCATCACCGATCTCACAAGCATGTATCACTGCACCATGACCAACCGTGACATATTGACCAACCACCAGAGGATACTCATCTGCAAGGTGGCCGATCACACCATCCTGCAGGTTGGAAAATTTTCCAATTTTGATGGAATTAATATCGCCCCGTAATACACCTCCGTACCACAGACTCGAACCCTCATCCATTTGCACATCTCCAATTACCACAGCAGTTGGAGCCACAAAAACATCCGGACCATAGAGTGGTTCCTCCTCCATATGTTTATCCAATCGTTTGCTTACATACATCTTAGGGGATATATACTGAAGAAACTTTAGAAATTTAAAGTTACTTCAACAGTATTGGTTTTCCGGGATTAAAAAATCGCCGGGGATGAATAATCATTGAGAAAACCAGCTTACTGGCAGGCCTCGCACTCTTCACCATTGAGCATGGCTTGTATACTGCAGGCTTTCTTTTCTGCTTCCGTGAATTCCTTTTTAGCGGATGGTTCATCGGATGGAGCGTCTGCCAAAGGTTTAGATTTCTTCAAGTCAACCGTTGCCTTTTCAATATTTGAAGCACCAAGGGTGCGTAAATAATAGGTGGTTTTCAACCCCTTACGCCAGGCCGCCCGGTACATATGAGAGAGGCTTTTCAAGTCAGGTGTACCAAGGAAAAGATTAACGGACTGAGATTGGTCGATCCATTTTTGACGGCGGGCAGCAGCAGACAACACATATTCAAAAGAAACATCAAACGCGGTGAGGTACTTTTTCTTGATCTTTTCAGGTATGCCATCGATCGGACCCAACTCACCATCGAAATACTTCAACTGGTCTGACATATCTTTGTTCCAGAGTCCTTCTTTTTTTAGATCGTTTACCAAGAAGCGATTGAGCACCATGAAATCTCCGGAGAGGTTACTCTTGACGAACATATTTTTATAGGTCGGTTCGATGCAAGGAGATGAACCCATTATATTGGAGATAGTGGCAGTCGGTGCAATGGCAATGACATTACTGTTACGCATACCATGCTTGGCAATTTTCTTGCGGACCACAGACCAATCCATCTTTGCACTCTTGGGCACTTCCACTTTTTCTCCACGCTCCTCTTCAAGCATTTGGATGGTGTCCTGAGGAAGTATACCACGGTCCCATTTTGATCCCCGGTATGAAGAGTAAGTCCCGCGCTCATTAGCCAGATCACTGGACGCCTCATATGCGTAGTAACAGATTGCTTCCATGAATTCGTCATTGAATTCGACTGCCTCGTCGGAAGTAAATGAAACATCTTTGATAAAAAGTGCGTTTTGTAATCCCATGATCCCCAGACCGATCGGACGGTGGCGACTGTTGGAAGTTTTGGCAGCCTTGGTAGGATAAAAATTTACATCGATTACATTGTCCAATGCCCGGATAGCGATACGGATGGTATCGCGTAATTTTTCATGATCAATATCTCCCTCGGGAGTAAGGTGTGAATCGAGCACCACCGAACCAAGATTGCAAACCGCGGTTTCATCATCTCCGGTATTGAGGGTAATCTCTGTGCAAAGATTGGAGCTATGTATGACTCCTGCATGATCCTGCGGACTACGAATATTACAGGTGTCTTTGAAAGTGATCCAGGGATGTCCGGTTTCGAAAAGCATTTTAAGCATAGATTTCCATAGATCGATCGCAGGCATCGAATGTCCCCAGATCTCTCCCTTCTCTGCCATTGCTTCGTACTCAACATACTTGTCCTCAAATGCTTTACCGTAGAGGTCGTGCAGATCTGCCACCTCGTTGCTCCGGAAAAGTGTCCAGTTCTGACGACCTTCCATTCGTTTCATGAACAAATCAGGAATCCAATTGGCGGTGTTCATGTCGTGGGTTCTACGCCGATCATCCCCGGTATTTTTCCGCAATTCTAGGAATTCCAGAATGTCGCAATGCCAAGTTTCAAGGTAAGCGCAGCCTGAACCTTTACGCTTGCCTCCCTGGTTGACCGCACAGAGTTGATCGTTGTGCATCTTCAGAAATGGAATGACTCCTTGGCTTTCTCCATTGGTACCGGCAATGTGACTACCCGTGCCACGAACCGCAGTCCAACTACCGCCCAATCCACCAGCCCATTTTGATAAAAATGCATTTTCTGCAATCCCGCGGTACATGATCGACTCGATAGTATCATCCACCTTGTAGAGGTAACAAGAAGAGAGCTGGGAGTGTGGGGTCCCAGAATTAAAAAGAGTCGGGGTTGATGAGCAGAAACGTCTGCTCTTGTACAGATTGTACAATGAAACAATCTGCTCCTCTGGATTTTCTTCATGAGCAAATACACCCATTGCCACACGCATCCAGAAGAATTGGGGAGTTTCCAAACGACGAGCAATCTCCCCGGTTTTGTCAACTACGAGGTAACGATCATAAAGGGTCTGAATACCCAGATAATCAAAATCTAAATCGGCGGATGGATCGATCGATTGACATAATTTATCGATATCGAGTTTGAGCAATTTCTTGTCCAACCTTTTGATCGCCACTCCACGCTTCAAATAGGTTTTAAATTCCTTGGCATGAAAGGTTCGAATTTCTTCGATACTGTGCTGGGAAACATCCCAACCAAGTACTTCTTCATAGATATATGTCAGTAAGATACGGGCAGCAAACTTGGCAAAGTCCGCATCTCTCTCAATCAAAGTTTTGGCATTGAGAATTATGGTCTTTTTCAGGTCAACCTCGGTAATTTCGGAGAAAACAGAACGCCTCAGGCTTTCCTCGATTTGTTCGGGATTGAGGCATAAATCTAGGCCGATACTGGCAAAGGTTATGCGTTTTTTGAGATCAAGACCGTCCCAGAAAAAAGTGCTTCCATCCTTTTTCTTGACCACAATCATGGAGTCTTGGCGGACTTCATGATGATCAACATTGGTCTCGCGCTCGACCCGGCGACGGGCACGGTAGAGGATGTAAGACTCTGCAACTTTGAAGAAGCCATGCTTCATCAATTCTTCCTGCACAATATCCTGAACATCCTCGATATTGATGAATGCCTGGCCCGTACCAACTGCCCGTCGGGTCACTTCGTCGGAAACTTTAACTGCCGGTTCTGAATCCAGATGGAGGGAAAGAAAGGCTTTGCGGATCGCAACCTCAATTTTGGAAGAGTTCCAAGGGACCACCTGTCCACTTCTTCGAATCAGACGGATTAGTGAACTGTCAATCGGTGCTCCCGTCCCGAAGTGACCATTTCCCCCTTCGTGATTAGACCGTGAAAATACCAGACTTTTGGCCACATCATAGGCATCATTTTCCACAAGCGCTTTTTCGATCAGTTTATGAAGTTCGTCGAAGGAGAGGCGGGGGGCACCGCCTTCCTCCTCTTGTTCCAACCGCTCGATTAAGCGACTGGCGACGAGCCGGGAGGACTCCACCACGAGCTCCCGGTTTTTTGGGGTGTATATTTCCTTTTCTTCCCTAGAGATCATCAGGTCGGTAAGAGCCTCCCCAATGACCTCGGCCACCTCGGCGATGTGGAAATCACGGTCACCCGCGCCATCTGTAATCCGTACTTTCGGAATTTCGAAACGATTTTCTCCCAAATCTTCTGCCCAATCGAACCGGGGCTTATTCTCTCGGGGCGTTTCCGCCGCTTTGGTCAACAATCGATCTTCCTCAAATATCGTATTACGCATCAGTCAAATTTCTATACTAAAAAGTTAAACATTCATTATTACCCAACCCCTGCAAAATTCTTGCAGGTCTTACAATTCGTCATCCGAAACTTCGGATAGAGCAGAGGACTTTTGGTACTCGGTCACCCGGCCTTCGAAGAAATTTTGCTCTTTTTTTACATCCATCATTTCGGCAAGCCATGGGAATGGATTTTCCAAACCTGGATGAAGGATGTCCAAACCAACGCCATTTAAGCGGCGATCAGCAATGTAATCGATGTAGGTGCAAAACTCATCCGCACTCAACCCGACTGAACTAACCGGCAGACAGTCGCGGATAAATTCTTTCTCAAGAATCACTGCTTCCTTCATAATTTCTACAAGTTCCTGACGAAAATCTGCTGTCCAAATATCGGGATTTTCATCGATGAGAACACGGAACAAATTGCGGAATAGTTCGATATGGTTGGACTCATCACGTAAGGTGTAGCGAAACATTTGTCCAATTCCGGGAAACTTATTTTGCCGGGCAAGACTGAGTACCATACCGAAGAGACCGTAAAACTGAGTGCCTTCCATACACTGGCCAAAAATGAAAATATTTTTGGCCAGTTCCTGTTTGTTTTCGGTTTTGGTGAGGTCAAGATCACGCCTCAAATTCTTCGATACCCTGGTGACAAATTCATTTTTCCGGCGAATGGTATCTATCTGCTCGAACATCGCCTCACACTCGTGGGGATTAATTCCGAGAGAACTAATCATGTAAAGCAAACTGTCTGCATGGATATTTTCTTCATGTGCATGGCGACCCAACACAAGTTTGAGTTCTGGTGCGGTGACCAATTCACGGACTACATGCTGAATATTATCCCCCACAATGCCTTCGGCTGCTGAAAAGTAACCTATTCCCATCATGATGATCCAGCGCTCACTGTCGGACAATTCGGCGGGGTTTTTCCACTGTTCTAAATCCTTCTGCATGGGAATGTCTTCAGGTTCCCAATGGTTCGACTTCATTTTGCGGTAAAGATCGTACGCCCACTGATATTTTAATGGGAGCAAATTGAAAGTCATGCTCTCGCGCCCATTGATAACCATTTTTTCCTGAAATGCTTGTACTGCTTTTTCTTCGTTCAGTACGAATGATTTCCCGCCGATTTCGTATGTCTTATCCATGTTTTTATTTCCCCTTCTTTTTCTGTTAAAATTTACGCATCGGCGAATGAAACGGAGACAAAAGTGTGGTTTGTAGGGTGAGAAACCACAGTCTCCTCGACGATGTTCGAAATAGTGGGCATTTTGAGATCAAATGAAAAGAAAAAAAACGAATTTAATGAATTTTTTTTCTTAGTCGCACCCCGTATGTAGTGTTTAATCTGCAAAATACCCCCTGTATATAGTGTTGTTAATAAGTTTTAGCTTGAATTTCACTGATGGCAACCTTTTCTTGCAACTCCTTGAGAAAAAAAGAAATAAAGCGATAAATTGTTCATTTTCCAAGCCCAAGTTGTTGAAAGTTATTCGCCATGGTCTAAGAATTTGTTCACAAATCAAAGAATCTCAAATTTAACTTTTTAGAGGATAAGGTTTTATGATTTATCCCCAAAAAATTATTCCCGGAATAAAGGAAGATAAAAACCATAGTTGGGAAAGTTTATTAACGGGAAAAAACTAATCTTCCCCCAGTTTTTTTACCAATAATCCTGCCAATTCCTAGAGACCGGAAAATTTCCAGAATCCTTCATGCGGGAAAGCATAGCCGCCACAAGGTAGATGGACCCGGTAACTAACACGGTGGATTTCGGGTCGAGTTTTTTACAAAGCTTTGGGATTTCCTGCTCATGTGCAAATTTCACCGTTCCGGTAAAATTTTCACCTATTTTTTGCAAATCCTGATGGGTACAAGCCCGAGGTTGATCGATTTCGAACAAAGTAATGTATTTGGTCCTTTCGAGCAAAGGCGGTAATACTTCGCGTGCACGATCCTCACCACAGGCCCCAAACCAAACTTGAAAACCATCGGGTAATTGATCCCACAATTCCTCACTCGCTCTTGCTCCCTGACCATTGTGGCAAGCATCCACAATAATAAGTGGATGGGAAGAGATCGTCTGCCAACGTCCCGGAAATTCAACCGCTTGCAAGGCATGACTGACCTTTGTTCCTGCCACCGGAAATTTCCGGTCAAGTATTTCCACTGCCCGTTGAGCAAGGGCAGCATTTTTTCTCTGATAGGAACCAGTTAAATTGGTTATGGGAAGATGAATATCCTTAGTTCCCTCCATGTCATGCACCTCAGCGTTTTTTTGACTAGCAACTCTGAAGACTTCTTCACGCGCCTCTTTTTCCAACCAGCCAACCACTACCGGTCTACCCTCTTTGATAATCCCGGCCTTTTCGGATGCAATCTCTGACAATGTATTTCCGAGAATCTCACAATGATCAAAACCCACTGTGGTTATGATGGATAATTCGGGGTTGATCACATTGGTAGAATCCAGTCGCCCTCCCAGTCCGGTCTCAATAATCGCTAGGTCCACCTTTTGCCTTTGGAACTCAAGAAACGCCATTGCCGTGATCAATTCAAAAAAGGTCGGTCCTCTCCCGTCCTCAGTTTTTTCCAATTTTTGGATAATTGGACGCAGTTTCTCCGTCCACTCTTCAATCCGTGAAAACGGTAGGTTTTTTCCATTTATCCGTATCCGTTCCCCCAGTTCGATAAGGTGGGGGGAGGTAAAAAGGCCCACCCGGTAATCATTAGCCCGATAGATACTGTCGAGCATTGTGCATACCGAACCCTTTCCATTGGTTCCAGCTACATGAATACTAGGGAAAGAATGTTGCGGGTTCCCCAATTCCCTGCATAGAAGAGCCATTCGCTCAATACCAAATTTTGAGCCTTGGTTACGCAAGGAGTATAAAAACTCCTGGGTATTTTTCATGAAGGAATTTCTTCTCCTGTTATGAGGGAAAGAAAATGCTCGGCACAATAACTAAGCCTTTTTGGTTGCGGTTTTTTTCGCTACTGACTTTTGGGCAGGAGATTTTCTAGCGGCTGGCTTTTTACGAACCGGAGTCTTTTTTTGTTTACTTGATGATTGTACCAGCTTGGGTTGCAGATGGTGAGCCAGTTGATTTATCAGACTGATCAAACGATCGCGCAAATCATGACGATTCACAATTTGATCAATTAATCCATGTTCCAATAAAAATTCGGATGTTTGAAAACCATCGGGTAAGTCCGCCCGGGTGGTCTCCTTAATTACCCGGCGTCCTGCAAAACCGATCAATGCTTTGGGTTCCGCCAAGATCACATCTCCAAGAGATGCATAACTGGCCATTACCCCCGCCATGGTCGGGTTAGTCAGCACGGAAAAGAAAGGGATTTTCGCTTTGGCAAGTTTTGCCAGTGCGGCACTGGTTTTGGCCATCTGCATGAGGCTGAGTATACCCTCATACATCCGGGCCCCACCGGATGCGGATACCACGATCACAGGAATATTCATTTCCAGACCACGCTCGATTGCCCGGGTAATTTTCTCACCTACCACAGAACCCATACTTCCTCCAAGAAAACGAAAATCCATCACGGCGAGGCTGACCAACCGACCATCCATTTTCCCAACTCCTGAAACCACCGCATCTTCGAGTTTTGTTTTTTCCCGATTTTGATGAAGCTTTTCCTCATAGGATGCCAATCCTTTAAATTTGAGAGGATCTCCAGAACGGATCGATTTGTCGTGTTCTTCGAAAGTTCCTGAATCAACCAACGAATGGATCCGATCGGGTGCGGGAAGGGGAAAATGATACCCGCTTACCGGGACAACCATTAAATTTTTCTTCAGTTCCTTGACAAATACCATCTCGCCGGACTCCGGACATTTGGTCCACAATCCTTTGGCTACCCCTTCGCGGGATTTTACATTTACCTTGGAATACTTTGGTTTGCTAAAAAAAGACATATTCAAAAAACTGGTTTATCCATGCCCTAGGGTCGCCACCTCCACCTGACTGACTCCACCTTCGATAAGTGCCTTAGCACAGGCATCAAGGGTGGCCCCAGTGGTGTAGACATCGTCCACTAGAACTACTCTGTCAAAACCATCCAAACAAGTTCCTTCCTTCAGGGCAAAGGCATTTTTTACATTCTGCTGGCGACTGGTCCGGTCGAGTTTCGTCTGTGTGGGAGTATTGCGTATCCGGTTCAGGCAATCATAGACCGCCGTGCTCACTCCGGCTTCTTTGGAAAAAGCCTCGGCAATCCAGAGACTTTGGTTGAACCTTCGTTGGTAAAGTTTTTTGGGGTGCAATGGCACAGGAATAAGAACGGCACCGGTAATAAACTCAAGAAATCCTGGCACCCTCTGCAAAAAAAAAGGCATGTCACCGAGCACTCTTTTCTCCCCATCATATTTGATCTCATGCACCAGGGCTTTTCCAGAATTATTTAAATGAAACATCGAACGCCCAGCAGAAAACAAGGGGGTAAACTCCCGGCAGTTACGACAAACGAGCCCGGCGTAATCCATCCCGTCCATCCCCACTCCGCAGATTTTACATCGACTTCTTTGAATCCAAGCAACCGAATTTAGGCATGACTGGCAGGCAAAAGAAATTTCATCCAAATAGGCAGCCCTTTCACATATTGGACAATCTCCCGGAAACAACAGATCTAAGGCTGCCCGTTTCCATGCTTTCCAATCGATAGCAAACACAACTAGAATTTCGCAAGCTTGGGAAGCCGGTAAAATACTTTTTCCATACTCAATCCCTTGGCGGGTGCACTGACCACCCGTGCCGTCCGTTTATCGGTTTTTAAAATTTCAGATATTTCCCAGGGTGATATTCTGCCCAGTCCCACATCTATCATCGAGCCAACCATGCTCCTTACCATTTTGTACAAATAGCCAGCCCCTTCGGTAATGTATTGAATTTCAATTCCTTTTTTTTTCCATTCTGAACGCCATAACTTCCGGATGGTTGGCTCTTCATCACCGTTTCCTCTGTTTGCCGAAAAAGCGGCAAAATCATGAGTCCCCACAAAATAATTAGCTGCTATTTGCATCGACTCTAGGTCGAGTTTTCTTCCTTTCATCGAGTGGACATAGCGATCCGTATCGGGCATGGCCCACCCCGTACAAATGCGGTATCGGTATCTCTTTCCTCTGGCGGAAAGGTGGGCATGAAATGAATCCGGTACCTGCTGCACTTTTCGCGGACTTATTCCCACGGGCAGGGAGACCCGCAAGGCTTGCAATAAAGCATGGGC
>OMJS01000075.1 GCA_900299365.1 Opitutales bacterium | reverse complement strand
GGCAAGCGATCGCTCTTTCCCACGATCATCTTGACCCATGGAAGCAACCGGCCCATTTGCCGGTGCCAACCCGATAAAATTTCATACCTTCGGAATCCCCTTATTTGAGAATTTTCCGAACTTGTATTTCCCAATAACTCTTCGATCTGTTTTAAGCGGGCCACACCCTTTTCAAGATGAGGATCCGCCTGTTCCCGAAGAAATCCGCTCACCAGTTTCCTTAAGCGAATCTCGGCAACGAAACGCTCCTTCCTGTCGCGCTGAGCATAGGTCGAAGATACAGCACCTAATTGCCTTAGAGCCCGGAGCCCTTGACTGGCTGAACCCTTGCTGATTTGTAGTAACTCCATCACCTCATCCATGGCAAGTGGTTCATCCCGGCAAAAAAGAAGGCCGTAGATTTGCCCGTAGGATTTAGGCAGACCAAAGGAGTTGGCCGCATGGAGGAACAAATCGATCACAGCACTTTCCCATTCCTCTACAACTTCTGATTTGTTTGATATTGATGAACCGGATACTGAATAACTACTCACAATTCAAAGAATTGACATATAAATAATAGTTGTTCAAGTTTTTATGAACAAAATGACCGTAAGTTCAATCGCTTTAAATTAGAAAGAATTTACTGCGGCTGCAGCAACAGCAAGCTGGTAAATGATCTGGGTACCATAGGTCAGGTTTTCCAGAAAGCGGGTCTGCTTAATGTCAATAGGTACAACGATTACATCACCAGCCTCCATTTGGGTGTTACCCCCTACTTTACTGAACCAAGCATTTCCTCCCTTTTTGCTCATAACTGCACCGTTTGCTTTGACAACAAAGGTTCGATCCTTGTCTGCATTTTGCGTAAAGCCTCCAGATCGATTTAAGTAATTATTCAAATCGAGAGATTTGTCATACAAATGTGAAGACGGGTATTGCACTTCTCCAGATACACTGACCGCATAGGGAATTTGGGGCACTGTTAATATGTCCCCTGATTTTACCAAAAGATTCATGCTTGAGGAGTTGGACAGTATCTGCTCTAGATTAATCACCAAGCGACCCTGCGATTCTGAATCGCGTAAACGGCTAATCATCGCATTGGCTGCTGATCGTGCCTGAGCAGCATCGGCAGCATCTTTAGCTGTTAGTGTAGCCTTAGCCAAATCGGATTCAAGCTGAGCGATTAATCGCTCTTTTTGCTCATCTTCTTTATCGCGTAGGTTTTCCCGCGAAAAAATAGCCCCCTTGGCAAAGGCACGCTCGGTCAAACCACCTGCCCGATTGATTACATCAGTTAAAGTTTCACCTGCTTTGAGGGAATAAGTTCCTGGAAATTTAAGTTCTCCCAATAGTTCAACCGATTCCCCCTCCCGCCAAAGCGGGATTGGTTTGATCGATAGAACATCATAAGGCTGTAGTTTGAATGATTTGGAATTATTTTCATCAATCAAATCTCTTTGATCAATTCGGATATGCTTAACAGTGGCAATCTGGTCTACTCCAACTACTACACGGGAAATTTCTGCATCCAACATGTAGGCAGAATCTCTCGTACCCCCACCGGCATAAAGCAGGTCGGTTAAACTCATCTCTTTGGTCAAAGGATACTCTCCTGGAAAATGAACCGATCCGGCAATCCTTACAATTTCGGCATATTTTCCGGACTGAGCTTGGTTGCGTAAGTCAGATAACAGACCAGCAAGCATTTCCTCGCGAGCTTTTGGATCTCTGCTTAAAAAATAGATTAAGTCCTGTGATTTAAGGAAGATCGGTTGTGCATTAGCCGCAACCAGTTCATTAGGCTTAAATGCAATGCATGAATAGCTACCGTCTGGTTTTTTTCTCCTGATTAGACCATATTGCAAATCGATTTTGGTTAGAAAATCATCGGCTGAACCTATCAGGTCCTTCAATTGTAAGCCTTTTTGCCATTCATAATCTCCCACATTTTCAACCGCTCCGATTAATGAAACCACATTTTTGATCCTTGAGTTGGCAAATCCAACCGAAATATGATCCCCACTCGAAATAACAAAATTTTTGTGCTCTTCAAAACTCAGGTTTTTTACAATCATACGGTAATCGAAATTCAACCTTTCCAAACGAATCATGTTAAGAACCGAGCGATCACTGGGACCTCCTGAAAGCTCAATGACTTTGGCTAATGTCTCACCACCAAGAATCTCATACTTCGCCGAACGCTTGACTGCTCCGGTGACGCTTATCTGATTTTGCACGACGGGCACATAAATAACATCTCCCGGTTGCAAGGGTTGGTCTGCACTGCTATCCCCGTGCAAAAGCAAATCATACAGATCTAAGGTAGAAACAGTTTTTCCTGCTCTTTTTAGCTGAATTCTGCGTAGACTGCCCGATTCTTTAATCCCTCCACAACTGAGCAAGGCATTGACTGTCGTAGACAGGGCACTCACGGTGTAAGCACCCTGCTTCCGCACTTCTCCCAACAAAAAGATCCGGATACTCCGAAAGGCACCCAATGTAATAGAGCTTTGTACGCCCTCCCCTAAATGTTCACGGATTTTCTCTTTTAGGTGATTCTTAAGATCAATAAAGCTAGTACCCTGTTCAAAGGCATGAATCGGGCCTATGCCAGGAAATCGGATAAGTCCTTCGCGAGAAATTCCCAAACTGAAGGAATCATTGCGTTGTCCGAACAATTGTATCTCGACCAAATCTCCCGGGCCGATACGATAATCGGTTGGAATGGGCACTTCATTTCCAGGGGCATAGGTACTGGGATCAGAGGCAAAAAGATCGTACCCAAATGGTTTGATGGCATCGATTTTTGATTTACCAAATTGCTCCGCACGTTTTTCTATTTCCCGGCGTTGCAGTAGCTTAACCTTGCTAAACAGTGCCTTACTTTCCTCCATTGCTTGAAGAATTTCGATATTTTCGGAGGAATCTTCCTCATCTATCTGTGCTTTCAACATTAAAATATCTTCTGAGACCATAGTTTCCATTTCCTTAAGGTCGTCTAAAAAGTCAGCCCTGTCTTCAAAGGATTCCCCCTCTGGTTGCTCGATCTCTACAGCTCGATTGGGCAACTGTGCAGTAGGTATAGATTGGGAAAAACTATCTTCATCTGATCTATATTGCTTGATCAACTGTTGCTTTTGAGCAGGGCTTAATTGGGATATTTCCGCCATGGTTGTTGGATCAAGCTGTGCTTGCAGTTGGTATCCAAAAAATAAAACTAATATGGAGAATAATGTGAGTAATTTTGACTTCATAAAAAAACTGAAAGTTAATTAAAAAACACGGGTTAAAGACAAGAATGCACTAATACCTTCATCATTCTGACCACCCTTGGGTTCCAAAGATTCCCAACCAATGGAGGTATGAACTGATAGATCATAATACGAATAATGACGGCCGTTAAAAATATCAAAAGAGAAGTAATCAGTTGTCACACCATTAGAAACCGAACTAAAACCAAGCGAGCCTTGGTGGGGGGATGGGTTTCTCAAAGGCCCCGCATTTAAATGGCCAGTTCGTAAGGTAGTGCCCCACCCTTCCCTGTCATTTCTTTGGAGTAATCCACCCACGCTTAGGATTTGGGAATCTTGGTCTGCCCAATGACCGATGGGTCGACCACGGTAGCGGTAACCCTCTCTAAAGATGTGATGTCCATAAGTAATATTTCGAGTGCGCGGATCACCTGTCCACCAATAACTAGTAAGGTCGGCATACTCGGCAAAAACTCGTAATGTTGAGCCCCCTAAGTTCTTCCATCCTTCGATTCCATACTGAAACATCAAAGCATTAGGAAGAAATTTATCTTCATCTTCTCCCACTACCTGACCATAAATTGCAACAGGTAAGTCAAAAACTTTCCACCTTATGTCAATACCTGCCAGTTGATTTCCTGGTTGTTCAGTACCGATCTCATTATCTTGGCTCAGGAATCCATCGATCCACATCTTTAAAGAATTCGTTCTTCCATCGCCTCCTAATTGTAGCATTCTAAAAAATCCAATTTCCAAACCATCTATTAAAGTTGGCATAATCTCTCCCCGCATGCCCCAGAGGTAGTGATTTGGATAATCGATAGTTGGATCCCGTTCGTCCTCCATTTGTCCAATGAAAGAATGAAATCTCCATGGACCGATCCATGATAACCACTTCGTTTCAAAGGGCTCAGGTACCCGGCGGTCGATCGATATTGCTGGGATAGGGCGGGCATTACTAGATAGTATTAAACTACCATCCCAACCGGAACCCCACCATCTTTCGACCTGACCAAAACTAGCAGACCAATTACCCAGACGGGCAGCGACATAGGAACCATCCAAAGCCAAACCTTCATCTTCTCTTCCTTTCCAGTCTTTTTCCATACCGTAGAAAGCATTGAGCGAAAGTTTGGCCGCAAAACGATCATTCATCCAAGAAACCGATGCATTAGTGGAAAAACTGGATCTCGGCTCAGGACCGAAACCTCGGGCAGTCACTCGATTATCTGCCAAACCAAGGGTGCTGAAGACCGGAGACCATCCAGATTGAGATTCACGATGGATTAGATTTTCTAATAAAGAGTGAGGTAAATCCAAAGAAGACTCGTTTCGCATCCCTACCAGACCACCAAGATCCAAAGGCCAAGTATTTTGTAAACCCGTCAACTCTCCTTCGTCTGCAAGTAGCCGGATTTCATGACGAATAAAAGGATTGTTAGGGGAAAGATAGGGCTCCGCATTCGCCAAGGAGGCAAAAATTGAAGAAATTACGAAACAATTTAAAAGTCGCATTGGTAAGAAACATACTGCGAATTCAATAGAATCGAGCAATCAGAAAGGATTAGGCTCGCCCCCATTTTCGGAATCTCCTAAGCCAGAATCTGTAACTGATGGAAGACGATCCTTTATTTCGCAGAACCCGACAACATGCAGAAAAGCGCTTAGTCTTTCATTCTGGGCAGAGCGATTCGGCAAGATTGGAACTTATCAAGGAATTTGTTAGGCTCGAAAAAGAAATGCTTCACCGGTATCATTTGAAGGGAGATTCCGGACTCCGGCTTACCCGCGCCCGAGCCATTACAATGGATGTATTAATCCAAAACCTTTTTGCTTACGCCCTAAAAGTAGCGGAAGAAAGCCTAGTTCGAGTAAAACCCATGTGCGTATTGGCCACTGGAGGATATGGTCGGGGGGAGCTCAGTCCACATAGTGATATCGACCTAATGTTTCTCTACCCACGCAGTTCAATGGGGAAATCATTGGATCTTCTAAAGGAGACCATGACCAAGGAAATTCTCTATCCTTTGTGGGATACGGGAATGAAGGTGGGGCATGCGTCTCGGGAAATCAAAGAAGCATTGGTAGAAGCCCAGCGGGATATTCGAAACAAGAATTCCATGCTCGATGCCCGCTATATCTGCGGGGACCGAAAGATTGCCAGGAAATTTATTGCTAAATTCTTAAGACATTGCCGGAAACGAAAACCCGGAGATTATCTGAATGAATTACTCGGGCATCAGGAGGAAAGAAGGAAAGAAAAAGGAGATACAGTATTCTTACAGGCACCAGATCTGAAGAACGGGGTCGGGGGATTGCGTGATTATCAGGGAGTTTTATGGATGACCAAAGTAAAATTTGAGGATGATGCACTCGGCTCGTTAGTTAAGAGAGGGTACTTCAATGAAAATGAGTCAAACTCTTTTCAAGAAGCATACTCCTTTCTACTTCGGGTACGCAACGAACTGCATTTCCGGAGCAAAAGACCAGTCGATGTATTGCATTTAGAAAAACAACCAGATGTAGCACTTGGACTTGGTTATACGGACGAAGAAATTTTTCCACGGGTGGAAAAATTCATGGGAGATTTTTATGCTCGAGCAAATACAATTCATCAACTCTCCAACCTTCTTGAACAAAGATTAGTTCGTTCGACCAGTGGTAATACTGCATCGATTAGCTTCCGGTCTGTCCTCCAAGCTTACCGAGCATCACCATCTGAAAAGGTAGATGGGTTTGAGCTGCAGGATGGTGAATTACATACCGATGATAATCATGTATTCGATGAGGATCCGGAACGTATAATTCGTCTATTCAGACATTCGCAAAGACTTTCCGCAAAATTATCCCCGAGTCTACGCTCTCTGGTGCGTAACCGTTTATCTTTGATCGATGCATCTTTAATTAACTCTTCATCTGCCAATGTTTCCTTTCGTTCGATTCTTCAGGAAGTCGGTAATGTTGCCCCTACTCTGATGGAGATGCATGACCTTGGTGTGCTTGGCCGTTTTGTGCCTGAATTTGGCCGATTGACCTGCAAAGTACAGCACGATCTTTATCACCGTTTTACTGCGGATGTACATGTACTCAGATGTATCGATATTCTAGACCAGATTTTTCAAGGTAAAAGGAAAGGTGCCCATCATTACTTGGAAGCATTGCGAAAGAATGAGGTCCCCGGACTGCTTTACCTTATTCTCTTTATTCATGACCTAGGCAAAGACCGAGGACCCAAAGGCCATTGTGAAAGAGGCGTGGAATTAGGGAAGACCCTGATGCAAAGGCTGGGCATTTCCGAAGAAATGCACGACCGGATACTCTTTGTGGTACATAACCATTTGGAAATGGTAAGGTTTGCTAACAAATTTGATCTCGATGACCCAGAAGTAATCGATTCCTTTGCCTCTTTCTCGGAAGGCGAACAACGCCTGCGCTTCCTCTATGTACATACCTATTGTGATGCCAATGGTACGGCACCTGACCTATGGAATTCGCACAAGGAGGAACTTCATACCCATTTGTTTACCAACACGATGAGGGTATTGGAAGGTAAGCGTGCCCGGAAAGACCCTAATGAACTTAGAGATTCTTTTAAAAACCTAGAGGTTAAAGGGGTGTCCAAGGAATCTATACTCGAACATTTGGATCAAGTTCCCGTACGTTATTTTTCGCACACCGGCAGGGAGGAAGTTGCACTGCACATAGGCATGGTCGAAGAGTACTGCAACAAAGGAAAACCAAACGAACAACCAGTTGTGAGTTGGAGAAATGATCTTAGGCGAACCATGACCGTAGTTGATGTGGTGATTACAGACCAGACTGGATTATTTGAAAAAATCACTGGTGCACTCGCCGTTACCGGGCTCAATATTCTTGGGTCTCGAGCAATTACCCGGCAGGACGAATTAGCTATCGATGTTTTTTATGTTGAGGGTGAAAACGGAGGAATTGTGGAGGATTCAACCATCCGTGGATTTTTTGAAGATACATTGGAAAGTTTTCTCACCGGGAAGGATTGTCCCACAGAACAAATTTCTGCTCATCGTAAAAAGAAGGAAAAATCCAAAACTTTTTCCACGACGGATAAATTTGGGACAACCATTCCCCCACAAGTCGATGTCTACCGGGATATTTCACTCGGCCGAACCATAGTAGAAGTACGGGCAGCCGATCGTATCGGCCTGCTTCATTTGATATCCAAATACATTGCCGAGGCTGGCTTTAGTATACTATTTGCCAGAATTGCCACCGAGCAAGGTATAGCCACTGATGTCTTTAATATTGAACCTCTGGACAAAGGGACTGTTCCCTCGCCCCGTACTTTTTTAGATCTTCGCGAAAAATTAGGCAAAGCCCTGCACGAGGGAAAGTACTACCATGAAGTCTAAAACTTCCCAGATCTTTTTCCGATAAAAAAGTTAACCTGACAAAGGCAGGCTTATGCAAAAAGTGGTGCCATCGTTGCCCGTATTAAGTAATTCCAAATCGCCATCGTGTGCCCGCATAATTCTCTTGGAAATTGTAAGTCCCAACCCGGTACCATCTCGTCGGCCAGTAAGAAAGGATTCAAATATTCGATCCTTTAAATCCTCCGGAATCCCACTGCCCTGGTCTTTTACATAAATAAATGACCGCGCGTCCTTTAATTCGGTATCGATCTTTAAATCTCCTCCATTTGGCATCACCTCAACCGCATTGAGTATAAGGTTGAGCAGGACCTGTTGGATCTGGCCTTTATCAACAAACACTTCTTCACTTTCTGGTAGGTTTCCCCATTGAAGGTTAATTTTTGATTGTTCGAGCTTTAAGCGAACCAGAACTACAGCATCCTCCAAAATTTCCCTAACTTTTATTACTTTCCGGAATGATTCCCTGCTTTTTCCAAATTCTAAAATACGACCTGCAATTTGTTCCAAATGATTTAATTTTTCCCGGATAACCCCAAGATCTTTGGTTTTATTCTCGTCCTCTTGCTCCCTTAACTTCAGGGAATCAAAAAGTAAGCGTACGACCATCAAAGGGTTGCGTATCTCATGAGCAATTTCAGCAGCCAATGTACCTAGGGTAGTCAGCCTCTCGCTCTTGCGCATACTCTCCTCTGAATCAAACACCCTGCCATAAAGCCGAGCATTTTCGATGGCGATCGCACCCAAGTCGGCCAATGCCCGGGCAATCATTTGTTCATCATCATGAAAACGGTGGGGCTGATCGATATAATGAACAATTAAACCGATAGGTTCATCCTCAAAAATAACTGGAGTAACCAACATGGAAACTAGGTTTTCTAAGCGGATTAAATCGATAAAATGATGCTCCTCCGTGCGAAGTAAATCTCTGGTTTGTACCTGACGATGCCCCCGCAATGCACTACCCAGCAAACTATCTCCGGGTTTTAAAGTCTCTTGGTAAGACTTTGAGCCATTTTTATCCTGCAAGCATTGCAGATGGAGAAGGTCCTGTTCTTGATCATAAAGAAAAAAAGCAGATAATTTACAATTTAAGAGCAACAATCCCTCTCTGGAAATAGTATTTAAAACATCATCAAATTTTCGGGTACCCGAAATATCCTGGCTTAATAAAACGAGGCTTTGCAATTGATCAGCCTTTTTGCGTAATTGTTGGACCATCCACATATTTTCCAATACCCGGCTCGCCTCATTTGCCATTAAAACAAGTAAGCGCAAATCCTCCTCGTCAAATGCACCGACCTTACATGAATCAACATTCAAAGCACCGACAGTACGCCCACCTTCAGTCAATGGAGCGGCCATTTCTGACCTTACTGATTCATCAAGTTGAAAATATTTCTCTTCTTGTGAAACATCTGTACAAAGAAGCGGTTCGCCCTGAGCAGCCACCCATCCAGTGATCCCCACCCCAACCGGCAACTCAAATCCCTTGCTTGTTTCAGGGAGACCCCGTTGTACTTCAATCAATAATTTATCAGAACTGGCATTGAGTAAAGAGATGGAGACAGAATTTGCAGAAAAGACCATCATCACTTCATCCAAAATAGCCTCCAGTGCACGCACTGCATTTTGATGTTTACCCGATAAAGCACTAATTCGATATAGTGCATCAATTGCCCGCCCCTCTTGCCTTTTTCCTGTACTTAGCTGCTGCACAGCGACTCTCTGTATATTATATATAAAGATTTTGCGAGATAGGAAATGATTGTGGGAAAGCCTAGATAAACATACCGTTCATTCTGGTCGATTAATGCTTCCAGTATATATTTTGGGAAAGCGGAAATACTTATTTCTTTGCCTGCAAGAAATGCTCCCAAGTTTTTTCGACCGGCTTACCGTAAAGGGAACTCACAAATGGGCGACGTGCAGGTCTTTGTGGCTCTTTTAATAATCTCATTCCAGCTTCTCGTGGTAGACGATTACTTTTCTTGCTATTACATCTTATACAAGATGTGACCACATTTTCCCAAGAAGTCCCCCCGCCCTTATCTTTGGGTAATACGTGGTCCATGTTTAATTCTTTAGAGGCAAAAGTTTTGCCACAATATTGGCACCGATAATCATCCCGCTCCAAAAGGTTTTGACGGTTAAACTTCATTTCCTGAAGAAGAATTCGATCATAGGTGCGTAGCAATAATACACTGGGCACGATAACAGATTGATTTACCGTGTGAATAATCCGGGCACCTCTCGCTGCCTCTGCTTCCCGACAAAATTCAAACCATGCCTTAGAATTAAAGACTCGAAAACTTTCATCCTCGGCAAAGATTACTTGAGCATGATCCAAGGCCAGTAAACTAAATGCCCGCTCTACCCCTACTACATTAACCGGTTGCCATATTCGATTAAGTACAAGGGTCTGGTATCCTGTGTCCATCCTCCCTGACTATAACTTGCAATAGTAACTGCACGTCAAAGGTTTTTTTACACTTTTTATGCATCCGTAACTCATCAATTGAGTAACGGTTCAATAACTTCGCCCGTCTTTATTCTCGTAAAAATTAAGAAATGCTTTGTGGGCTACACGGTACCCCCCAGGGGTCGGATAGTCTCCGGTGAAATACCAGTCACCAGGATGATCGGGTAGTGCCTCGTGCAAATTCTCCACGCTCTGATAAATAATTTCCACCTTGGTAACTTCTTTTAATTGATCAGGAGCAACCAGTTCGGCAACCCGCTCGGAAATTTGATCAACCGAGAAATTTTCATATACACGCTTTACATGATTTTCCGATTTTTCGGTTTTTGAATTAAGGGCTTCCCGACACTTTTCTGCAACTTCTTTGAGCAGCCCACGATAACCATGGTCTTGAATCAAAGAAACAGCTGCCTGAAAGGCGATAAATTTACCCAACTCGGACATATCGATACCATAGCAGTCAGGATATCGAATCTGGGGAGCAGTTGATGCAATCACTAATTTGCGGGGCTTAGACCGGCCAAGAATTTTGAGAATGCTCTTCTTTAAAGTGGTCCCACGAACAATGGAGTCATCGATACAGACCAAAGCATCATGGTCTTCCCTCACCACACCGTAGGTAATATCATAAACATGAGAGACAAGTTGAGCACGGCCAGATTCCTGACTAATAAAGGTGCGAAGTTTAATATCTTTATTGGCAATCTTTTCACCCTTCGGCCAATTATCCATAACAAGATCGTCAATGAGAGAATCGGTCAATTCACCGGACTGACGGGCATCCATTAAACGCTGTTTTACTTCTGCCCTTCTAACCAGACGGAGTTGCTCCATAAAACCATAATATGCACTTTCCGCTGTATTGGGAACATAACTAAATACACTCTTGGAAAAATCATCACCAACTGACTCCATTACCTGTGGAACGAGCAGTGCACCCAGCGTTTTTCTTTCGGCGTAAATATCGGGATCGTTACCCCGGGAAAAATAGATGCGTTCGAACGAGCATCCCGTTGATTTCTCAGGCAACTCAGAAAATTGATCCTTAATCACAGAACCATCTGGCCGCACCACCAAGATCCCACCTGGCTGGATTTCAGAAATATCATCCATCACCTTATTAAAAACAGTCATGAGAGGGGCACGCTCGGAAGCGACGGCAACGACCTCCTCGTCCTCAAAATAATAACCCGGACGAATCCCCATAGGGTCGCGCATAGCAAAACAATCTCCAGTGCCAAGAATTCCTGCCAGTGCATAGCCACCATCCCAATTCTTGGATGCTTCACGAAAGATGGCAACAGGATCGATCTTATCAGATATAAAACGGGTATGTTCTTCTCCAACCACTCCATCCAGAGAAGCTTTTCTGGCCAATTCATCGACTGCAGAATCCAAATGATAGCCGGATTCTTCCAAAATTGCCTGAGTATCGGTATCAAATACTGGATGTTGTCCACGCTCGACCAATCGCTGGTTCAATTCCTCTACATTGGTGAGGTTAAAATTTCCAGCGATCATAAGGTTCTTACTTGGCCAATTGCTTTTGCGAAAATAGGGATGACAAGTGTTGGAACCATATTCGCCAGATGTTCCGTATCTCAAATGTCCAAGAAGGATCTCACCACCATAATCAAAGTGTTTTTTTATGGTGTCCGGAAACTCATAAAAAGCCCGGCCCTTTTTGATCATTTTCCCGAGTGCTTTGTGTTGAGAACCAAATATTTTTGTCAATGCTTTAGAACTGGTGCTGCGCTCCCGAAACATAAAGGATTCGCCCACCGGCATATTTAACTTCATCGAACCAATACCCGCACCATCCTGTCCGCGGTTGTGTTGTTTCTCCATCAACAAGAACAACTGATTGAATGCCCAAAGCGGACTACCATACTTTTCATTGAAGTAAGAAAGTGGCTTTTTCAGGCGGATCATGGCGATCCCGCAATGATGTCCGATTTCGTCACTCATTGGATGATGGTCAGGAGATAGGGGCTAGGAAATATCCATGTGTTTAGGAATCGCGCTTTCCCATACATTCTTCAAGCCGGAAACTTTTGTATCTAAGATCGTTTCCCCTGAAACCTGAAGCTTTAATTGATCAGACTGATCCGTTTGACCGAGGCAAAGAGCAGGCAACCCCATTTGTTCAGCTGCTTGAAGAATGTCCTCCCGGTC
>OMJS01000074.1 GCA_900299365.1 Opitutales bacterium | reverse complement strand
ACAAACTGATGATGGGCCCAGACGATGAAGGAAAGTCCTCCGGTTCCAAATGCTGTGTAGAGAATGGTGCGATAACCAAACAGTTTCTTCCTGGAAAAAACGGTTATGATTTCAGCTACGATACCCATGGTCGGTAATAAAACCACATAAACTTCAGGATGTCCGAAGAACCAGAACAGATGTTCCCAAAGTAATGGATCTCCGCCACCCGAAGGAATGAAAAATGACGTTCCTAGACGCTGGTCAAAAAAGAGCATCACTGCTCCTGCTACCAACGGACCAACGGAGGCCATAAAAAGGATGACCGCAATGTTGATCATCCAAACCACAATTGGGATGTCCATCATCCCCATACCTGGTGCACGTGCATTCATGGTGGTAGTGACAAAATTAATCCCGCCTAATAGAAAAGCTACAATTTCCAAAAACACTGCTAGCAACCATAAAGATGCTCCCCAGTTAGTAAGATTATAGGCAGCAACTGCAGACAAAGGTGGATATGAAGTCCAAGCTCCACCAAACCCACCCCCTGTAACAAAAAAGGAAAGGATCAAAACCAAAGCACTAACTAAAAATATTTGATAAGAAAGTCGGTTGAGCCTTGGAAAAACCATGTCATCACAACCGATCATCAGAGGAATCAACCAATTTCCAAACGCTGCAATGAGTACTGGCATGGCAACCCAGAAAATCATGATCGTTCCATGGTTAGTAACCAACATGTTGTACTTAGCTGCATCGACCAGACCATAAAACGGAACCTCCTCTCCAGGCCAAGCTAGTTGCATCCGGAAGGCATAAGCGAAATATCCGCCTATTGCCGCCATGATCAAACCAGTAAACATGTACTGGAAACCAATGATCTTATGATCTACTGAAAAAATATACTTGTCCCAGAAACTCATCTCATGATGAGCATCATGAGCTTCAGTTTCATGAAGAATCGCTTCTGCTTGTTGCCCCATAAATAACTCCTAGAAGATTGATTTTCTAAGTTTATAAATTTCGTTAAAAACTTTGTGCCAATTCTATGGCATAAGGTGAATCAGCCTCTGACTTGGAAACGGTAAATGGAAGAGGTACAGGCCCCAATTGCCGCTTCTTCTCAAAATGACTTTCATAAGTTCCGGCACGGATGGCATCCATTGTTTCATCATAACTTTTTCGGTCTGGATGAACCGTAATGGCAGCAAACATCATACTATGACCACGGCCACATATTTCTGCGCATTGCAGGTCAAAGGTTCCAGAAATAGTCGGTTTGAACCACCCTCTGATGGTTCTTCCCGGAATGGTGTCTTGCCTCAACCTAAATGCCGGTATGGCAAAATTATGCAGAACATCACGAGATTGAAGTTCAAAATGGTAAGTGTTGTCTTTGATGACATGCAGGTCATTCACCGTATTCACATCATCTTCCGTGTCTAATTTCCCATCTGCACCGGTGTGAACAAATGACCAACTCCATTGCTGACCAATCGCACGGATGGTGTCTTCGTTTGCCGGCAAGGTCTGTTTCACATTGACCCAAACCACAATCACAAACCCAATAAGGAATACGTCAAACGCTATGACCCCATAATGCGGGTAATGGGTCCAAACCTTTTCAGAATGCTTTTCCCCTGAGATGTAAAGAGCCTTAACCCCTTCTCGTCTTCGAAATCTGATCATGAAATAAAACAAAGTTGCTAATGTGATGACAAACCAGAAACCCACAATGATCGTGATCAGGTCGAAGAGAAAATCGATGTCTCCGGCGAAAGATGAAGCTGCCGGGACAAAACTGGTGATCAGTCCCAGATCTAAATATTCATTCATGATTCAATATTGCTTTTTATTGTTTTTAAAGAACAAAAAGGATGACGGCCAACATAAATAGTGCTGCGCCTATAAAGACAACACGGAAGAGTTTGACTGCCATCTCATTCGCTTCAGAATTTTCCATCAGCTTTCCTTTAAATGATAAAGATCCGATCGATCACCATTACTGTGCAAAGGACCGGTAGATAAACTATTGAAACTAGAAAGACCATTCTTGCTCTCTCAACACTCCGCTCTTTCATAAAACCGACAATGGATGCTAAAAAACCAATTCCACTCATAATTGCAACCAAAAGGAAAAAGAGACCGCCCTGTTCGACAAAATAAAAAGTAAGGCTGGAGATCAGCAGCAAAACACCATTGACCAGCATGTGAAATGCGGTTCTTGAACCATGCTGATCGTCTCGAGAAAGCATCCTGAATCCCCCCAAACGGTAATCATCGCGGTACATCCAGGCAATGGCAAAGAAATGAGGTAGCTGCCAAAAATAAAGTAACAAGAAAATGGGAACACAGTTCCAGTCAAGTTGTCCTGTTTGAGCAGCCCAACCCATTAACGGCGGTAAAGATCCGGTAACCGCCCCAAACCAGGTATTCATCCAGGTAACCCGCTTCAATGGAGTGTAAATGAAAATGTAACTCCCAAGAGTTAACGCTCCGAGAACCGCAGTAATCAAATTGATGGTTAATGCAAGATAGGAAACCCCGAGTATTGAAAGAATAATTCCAAAAATGAGGGCTTCTTCCGGCTCCAATCGCCCCGAAGGGAGAGGCCTTTGTTTAGTACGCATCATCCTGGCGTCTTGGGAACGTTCCTGCCATTGATTGAGGACGTGAGCGCCTGCTCCTGTAAGAGCCGTACCGAAAATCAGTTGGAAAAGAGTAAAATTGATGCTGCTTCCAGCTGGAAGCAGATAGCCGATGAGGGTGCTCATCAGAACAATGAACAGCAACCTCGGCTTGGTCAGTGCGAAGTAATCACCCAGAATTGAAATCGATATGGATTCCCCTGGTCTTAGTGCTCTTTCTCTAGAATTCAATGAGTTTTCCTTGATCATCCATGTTCGGGGCGACCGCAAAGTGATACCATGAGCCTGAATAATGGCGCAAGTTTTTTACGTAAATTTACTTAAGAAACCCTTAATTTTTTTTATAAGTTCCCTTCAATCCCTTTT
>OMJS01000073.1 GCA_900299365.1 Opitutales bacterium | reverse complement strand
CCGGCTGAAGAATTGATCTGGCAGGATCCTATACCTGCCTGTGATCATGACCTAATCAGCGATGGTCAGGTCGCAGAGCTTAAGCAGAAAATCCTTGCTTCTGGGCTTTCTATTTCTGAGCTAGTTTCCACCGCTTGGGCTTCGGCTTCCACATACCGTGGTTCTGATATGCGCGGAGGTGCCAATGGTGCCCGTGTACGACTTGCCCCGCAGAAAGATTGGGAAGTAAACGAGCCTACTCAGCTTGCTAAAGTGCTGGAAAGACTCGAAGCGATCCAAGCTGAGTTCAATGCGGGCGGAAGCAATGTTTCCCTTGCTGACTTGATTGTACTTGCTGGAAATGCGGCAGTTGAGGAAGCTGCCAAAAGGGCAGGAATCGAAGTTAGCCTGAGTTTCACTGCTGGTAGAATGGATGCCTCTCAGGAGCAAACTGATGTTGATTCCTTTGGTGTATTGGAGCCTATGGTTGATGGCTTCCGTAATTTTGCTAAAAAGCGGTACAGCGTGCCTACCGAGTCCCTCCTTGTGGATCGTGCACAATTGCTAACCCTAACAGGTGCTGAGTTAACTGCACTTATTGGTGGTTTGCGCGTCTTAGGTGCTAATCATGGACAGTCCAAGCACGGAGTTTTTACCGAAAATCCTGAAACATTGAGTAACGATTTCTTCGTCAATCTTCTCGATATGTCGACAAAATGGTCTCCGATTAATGACGAGGCAGAAGAGTTTGAGGGCCGTGATAGTGCCAGTGGTGATGTAAAATGGACTGCTACCCGGTCCGATCTAATTTTCGGCTCCAACTCACGCCTGCGTGCTTATGCAGAAGTATATGCCTGTTCCGATTCCAAGGAGAAATTTGTACAGGATTTCTCCAATGCATGGACTAAGGTAATGAACCTTGATCGTTTCGATCTCAAGTAAGGTAGTTTTTAACTCTCACAAAGAGACCGCCGGGAAACTGGCGGTCTTTTTTTTGGCCTGTAAAAGCAAGGTACTTGCAATAATGCATCTAGGGTATTCAATGTAGAACCACATGAAATTCTTCAGAGATTTTTACCAATCTTTATTATTCATCGGTCTAACTAGTTTTTTACATGCTCATGAATTTGAGGCGTCCAAGGCTTTCGCAAAGTTGCACCTTCATAATAAATTGGAAGTTCACACTCATTTTGGATGGGAAAGTAAATATGTGTTAGAAGGCAGGGATTCACTCGATGGTAATTCCTTATGGTCATCAAGTGTGGAAACCAGATATGAGCATTTGTTTGGAGGAATGTGGTATGGTCGTTCTACCAGAAATGATTTTCGTGAACTGAAGTTAAATGCGGGAGTTGGTCAGGAGAAAGAATCTTATACTTATCATTTCGCTTTTACTCATATTCGTTTTCCGGTGGATGATGAATCGGACGATGAATGGGAAGCCGGATTCACCCACACCGATCTTCCTTTTGTTAGTGAAAGTGGTCTAAACTTGGTTTATTCCGAAGATGCGGATGGTTTTTTCATCGAGTGGGGTAATGCAATCGTTCACACGGTTACCGAAGAATTTGAGTTAGAGTACACCGGAGTGCTTGGATGGAATGAAGGATTCGTTAGCGATGGGCATGATGGGTTGAATCATTTTTCCTTGGGAGTAAGCACAGGGAGAGAGATCACTTCTTTTGCCGCTTTAAATTTACACGCTGTCCAGACTTGGCCCATCAACCGTGATTTGAACAAAGCGGATGACCTGTTTTTAAGAGAAACCTTTCATTTCGGGATTTCTCTGGAGGCCAATTTTTGAACCCCCTATTCGAAACTTTGAAAAAGAATTATTCTAGACAATCACTCGCAGACTGAGTACTGGGAAGCATTTTCCCTCGGTCCCAAGCTGGTATTAATCGATCTTTTTGCCAGCGATTTACCCGGTAAAGAGTGGCGAAATCAAAGGCACATGCCTGCCCACCTTGTCCGCCCACTACTTCACTTCCCCGGCGGACATTGTCCTGCATCCAGGCTGGCAGACGTAGGTGAAAGGGGTTGCGTTCAAGTTCTCCACGGTGATGAGAGAGGGCTCCTATTAATTCGGCTACTTCATCAGCGGTATTTTCGACCATTAGGTTGGGCTCTGGCATTTGTCCCCAGTATTCCGTTTCTATGATCCAAGGTGAAAACTCACTCGAGTTCTTGAGTGCAGATATCGCCAATAGATGAACCCCAAGATGGGTCTGGTTCCAGTCCTTTGAGTGAGGGACAAAGATAGTCATCGGACTATATTTAGAAAAAATGCGAGTTAGGACATCCACACATTTATTCCAATGGACTGGATCATTCTTGGGGGTTTCTGGACGAATTGGATCCAGCCCATTTTCCGCCGTTAATTCCAACTCAAAACCAATCCATTCACAAGCTTTGCTTAATTCGGTCAATCTCTCCTGCTTTCTCTGGTGATTGCTACCCAATGTGACCGCTACATTAATTATCCTAACGCCACCCTCTTTCATCAAGCGGAGCGGTAATCCTCCGATGATGCACTCATCATCCGGATGAGGAGATAAGATCAAAACCACTGGTGCATCTTTGGAAATACTTGTAGGAGTAGGCTTGGCGAAACTTCCATAGGGTAAGTTGCAGCCCTCTACGAAGAGTCTCTGTACTGAGTTTACATAATCAAGATATGGGTTCGTGGACATGGAAAATTAAAATTATCCTAAATCTCCCAAAGTTCGTCAACTTTTGCCTCTTTCCTATTAAGGAATAATATCTAATCTGTGTGCATTTAACTTGTTTCCCAATCTTTTGTTAATACGATAATAAAATATGTGTAAACTGTCCTATTTTAAGTTTTTATTCTATGGTTGTTCCCTCATCTTAGGTTATACAGGTTTTGCGGAAAATCTTGAAAAAATGCCTAACAAGCTAGGCAATTTTAAAGGAGCCAGTTTACATGAGTCTTACCAAGGCTATACTTGGGTGGCTGCTCCCTATCTTAGGGGTCCTGCAAGTATGGATATTGATCCCAAAGGCAGGGTATTTGTAAGTGAAGCAAGAAGAATGGGAAAAGGTGTGCCAGATAATCGTCGGGTTGAGTGGAGAATTTATGAGGATTACCGCCTTGAAACTGTCGAGGATCGTTTAGACAGTTATAAGCGTAACCAGCACCATATTCCCATGGAATGGTATCAGCAGGATGCCGATCAGGTACTACGCTTTGTCGATACTGATGGTAATGGGGCTCCCGATCAGTACTCGATTTTTGATGATCGTTGTAGGGAAGCTGCAGACGGGATCGGCTTCTCTCTCCTTGCGGAAGAGGATGCCGTTTATTTTACCTGCATTCCTGCTCTACGAAAATTAGTCGATAAGGATGATGATGGGAAAGCCGAGGAGCATCATAAATTGGTAGATGGCTTCGGAGTAAGGGTTTGTTTTAAGGGACACGATTTGCACGGGATTACCCGTGGGCCTGATGGTCGGCTTTATTTCTCGGTGGGCGATCGCGGGTACAGTGTTATTAATGATCAAGGAGAGCGCCTTGCTGCCCCAAGTCGTGGAGCAATCTTTCGCTGTGATGACGATGGCTCTAATTTTGAGGTATATGCACATGGTCTACGTAATCCACAAGAGATTGCCTTCGATGAGCACGGTAATCTCTTCACATTCGATAATACCGGGGATTTTGGGGACAAGGCCCGAGTGGTCTATGTGTTGGATAATTCTGATTCCGGATGGACCGCTGATTATCAATCCCATCATCAGCATGTAACTTATTTGGATTGGGGCGACTTTCATCTTTGGCAGTCGATGTGGGTAGGGGAGTCGATGTTTGATTTACATAAGGAATCTTCTCCACAGTGGGTCTATCCTCCCATTGGACATGTTGGTAACGGTCCCTCCGGGGTTGCCTATATGACGGGTCCTTCGGTTCCCGAATCTTTGCAGGGTAAGTTTTTGATGTGTAATTACAGGGGGTCTCCAACGAGATCGGAAGTTTTGGCTATTCCTATTGAACCCAAAGATGCGGGCTTTTCGGTGGGTGAAGTTACCCAATTTATTTCTGGGCTTAATGCCTCGGATGTGGAAATGGGCTATGATGGCAAAGTTTATCTGGTTGAATACGGTTCGGGTTGGTCTCCGGATGACAAGGGAAGTATTCAGGTAGCCCATCTAAAGGAGCCAAACTTGGTCGAAGAAGGAGAAGCGTTAGCTAAGTTATTTGAGCAAGGTTTTGAACAGCGTTCTGTTGATGAACTGTTAAAATTATTGACCCACAGTGATCAGAGGGTAAGGCAGTCCGCCCAGTTTGCTTTGGTTAGAAAAGGAGAATCTGTTCTTCCGTTGTTTAAGGAAATCATTACTCAGGCAAAGCCTCAAGATATTGCTCCTTTACATTCCGTCTGGGGAGTCGGTCAATTGGCACGTGCGGGGAATGAATCTGCCAAGACTCAACTAGTTGATTCCCTGAATCACGAGTTAGTTGAGATTCGTGCCAATGCTGCAAGACTTTGTGGTGATCTTGGTCTTGAGCAATCCAAAGCCAAATTAATTGATCTATTAAAAGATTCATCGCTCCGGGTTTCTTCCCTTGCAGCAGTTGCTCTGGGCAGAGTTGCTCCTATGGAAGATAATGCATCCATATCTGCATTATTAGATCTTGCAGTGCGTAACCGGGCAGGAGCATTTGACATTACCATTCGTCACGCCGTGCTTTCTTCGATTAATCGGTTGTGTGGACCCGAGTATCTAGCGAAATGGGTAATGCACAACTCTGAGGAGGTAAGATTACTTGCGGTCATCGCACTTCGTCGACTGGAGGATCCCTCATTAGCTTTGTTTTTAAAGGACGAAAATGAGCAGGTAAGACTAGAGGCGTTGCGTGCAATTTTCGACACCTCTGTGGTTGATACTACTGCAGGTAGACTTTTACTGAGAATAAATTACGCGGGTCTTCCACCATTTATCCAAGCACGCTTGTTAGTAACTGCAGCCAGACAGGGAGATGCCGATGGTTTTGCTTATGTTATGAATATGGCAACTGATCCCAATCTGGATCCTAATGTTCAGAAATTAGCCTTACATGCTCTTCAACGGTGGGACACTTATCCAGAAATGGATCCCTTTTTGGGCTCTTTACGACCCGTTTCACATGCACGAGAACAAGCAATTCAGTTTATTTCTAATCACGATGACTCCTTCCTCGCCTACCTCAACCAAGAGAAACGGGCAGATTTTGCCACTCTTATTACAGAAGTTTCCGCAGTGTTGAAAATCCGTCTGGATGCGGATCATTTGCGGACTCAGCTTTTGAATCAGAATCTTAATGGTTCCTTGCGGGTATCCTTCTTTAGCCGATTATTGGAATCAAAAGAGGGGATACCAGTCAGTCTTTTATCGCGTTTGTTTGAAGATCCATCAGAGCAGATTCGTGCCCTTGCTCTAGGTCAGGGTTATATTCGAGGCATCGATGTAGCCTCCACAGCACTATATCAAGCTGTAAGATCGCAAAAAGAATGGCTGGTTGCACGGGAAGCGTTCAAAAGGATTGGGGATGAGGAGCCTGAACAGTTGATTAAATTTTGGACATCCCGTTCTAAGGGAATTAATCCTGCCGTCTGGCTCGACCTATATGAAGCCATGACCCAGTCTAAATCCGAGAGGGTCAGAAACTTTGCCAAGTCTTTTTACGGAGGAGATCCAGCGAGAATTCATCCCATGACTATCACAGGAGGAGATGCGGCCAAGGGAGAAGCAGTCTTTCGTAATCAGGGTGCCTGTGTGCAATGTCACAAAATGTATGGAGAGGGAGGAGAGCAGGGACCTGATCTCAGCTTGGTAGGAAAACGCCTCAAAAGACGAAAGCTTCTGGAATCTGTAATCAATCCGAGTGCGGAAATTACTCCAGGTTATGGATTGTCCACTGTGCAATTGAATTCGGGTGACTTTGTCTCGGGGCGGCTCCATTCAGAAAATCAAACAGAAGTGGTTCTTGCCGCCTTAGATGGAACAAAAACGACTTACTCGCGAACAGAAATTGCTGAGTTGAGTCCGCCAATTTCTGCCATGCCCGCAATGGGGGCGACATTGGCTCCTATGGACTTAAGAGACCTCGTTTCCTATCTGGCTTCAGCGAAAAGCTTAAAAGCGGGTAAGGGTGGGAAGCTAAAGCACGGGAACTGATCAGATACTCACGGAAATCTTTTTAGCCATTGCGGGGTTAATGACAGGCTGAACCTCTGGGATCAGAACCTTAATAGGCATATTCTTCCCAGTCTTTATTTCGTGCGGATCCATAGTATACACTTTTGGCTGAAAAGATTTTCCCTTTGTTCGAATGGTATAAAGGACTTCATTGGTTTTCTTGTTGGTCACCTGCACGACTTGGTTCGGCTTACTGAATTGAATACTTGGCAACCAGCCAACCACTTTTCTTCCATCATTTTCTTCCATTTTGTGGGTGACTGGCCATCCGGAAAACTGAGCACTTTCTCCCACAGATACATCGGCAAAGCGAGGCCAGCATTCAAAAGTAATTGTTCGATTCACTTTATTAAATCTGGCAATTCCAAAGCCATCCGCCCGGTTTCGCTCATCGCTCCGATCTGCGGGTGGGTTGGCATAGGCATGCATGGTCAGTTTGTTACCAAGTCCGTCTTCGTAATCACCCGTCCAAGGAAGTGGGCTTTTGAGGATAGGATACATGCCGGGCTTATCGTTTAATGGGTGCCACCACCTTCCATAAACGGTGTTAACAATTGCTGGACTGGTAAAGGCAAAGGGACCATCCCGATGACCTTCAATCCCATGCTGTACCACAACGGCCAGATGCTGATCTCCACAGAGGTGAGGTGCCCATGCTTTTCGAATTTCCCGCAGAGCTTTGTTGCGTCCCGACTGAGGCCATCCATTGCAATCCAGATCGGCGAGTAGTCTGTCGTCCGGTCGGCCATGTATGTGAACAGCTCCACAAAAAGCGGTTTGAGATAAGGCGGCTTTCATCTGAGCCCCCGTCCAGTCCTCAGACCATTGAGAGAGAAAATCCAACTGTTCATTACCCAGAAGTTTTAATCCCGGTAAATCTACCGCCTTTCGGTCATAAGCAGGATCATTGATATGATCAGGGCGTGGGCCCATTTGCGGGATTTTGCCCTGAGGTCCACTCTTGAACTTACGGTCCTCCAAAATAGCAAAGTCCACACCTCCTACCCGTAAACGAGTAAAGTAGGTAGAGAGGCCGCTTGTTAGTGGACCCTTATATGCAGCATCAGGCAGGTGCCAGGTTTGCTGGCGCTCCACCATCTTCACATATTCGAGAGGGTAGTAGTACCCACCGCTTGGACCTTGAGGAGTTTTAGCTTTCTTTCCGTATTCTCCCCAAAGATTTGCCTGCCCCACATCATGATCATCAGGAACAGTGATTGTGGGACGGTCTTTTATGATCTCCCTAAACTGAAGACCGAACTCGATCCAGCCTGCTGTATGTTCGGTATGTCTATAAGTCTGATCTCCTGCAAAAAAAAGTAAGTCTGGATCTATCCTCTTTAGGTTGTTGACAATGTTCGTGCGTGGTCCAGGGGTGCGGCTTGCATTACAGGACAAATTGCCCACGACAATCTCTTTTTTTCCAATTGGGTCTTTTCTAATAATACCTTCAAAAGAGGCCTTCTCTCCATGCCTGACACGGTAAGGGTGATTATTTAAGGAATCCCAGTCTTCAATTCGAAAGTGTGCACTCCACCCCGGATAAGTAATATTTACTTTGGAAATTTCATGCCATCTCCCATTCTTTTCTATTTCAAGTCTAACCGATCTGTCCTCATCGGGCATTAATGGGTAAAGTTGAGCGGTTAATTTTAGAATATTTGCATCATGTGTGTAGAGGGCAAAAGCGATAACTTTTTCCCGTTCAATTTCTAAAGATTGAAGTATCTTGTAGCCTTTTTTCATTTTACCTTTGGACTTTCCAAGTTTCCACCATTCTCCGGTTGCAAGATGATCTAATTTGGGAAAGTCATTACCAAATACATCTGAAGAGGATGGTTCTGCTTGAACTAGGCAAATGGGTAAAGTGAGATATAATAGGCAAAGGAGTTTCTGTTTCATAGAGCTTTTGAATGCATTTTGGGAGGGCAATAGGCAACGAGAAATCAACAAAAAATCACGATTTCTTTGATTTGCTTTACACGAGACAATCTAGTTGCGTGCTTGTTTTTCCTCAATAGGCTAGTGTTATGAACTTTCTAAGTTTCACCTTTTCCTTTATCATTCTTTTTGCCTCACTTCTGATCGCCCAGGAAGGCGACAAGAAGGAAAAGAACCTCAGCCTTTTAGATTCACTAAACTGGAGAGAATGGTCTCCCGGAGT
>OMJS01000072.1 GCA_900299365.1 Opitutales bacterium | reverse complement strand
GCCTGAGAGCTGGCTGACTTACCACCTCGCCCACCCTGGCCCGGGGGCCGACCCTGGTCGACGCGGTCGGTGGTACGCCCTCGGCGGATCTCGATGGGATTAGCCTGATGCCCCTGATCAAGGGAGAAACCAGGACCCATCGTGACCGGGCGTATTTTCTTTTCAATAACCGTGTAAAAGAAGGCAAGCCGGATACCCACTTCAGCATCCGTGCGGTGACGGATGGAAAGTACAAATTCATTTGGAACCTCACTCCCTATAATCTTTACAGTGTGAATGTCACCACCTGTGATTTGACCGGTGAAGCCAGAAAGACCGATTTTGGCCTGATCTATCCCTCCATGATTGATCGCATGGAGACGGATCCGCATGCCCAAGCGATGGTCGATCGCATACGGTCCAGACCCCAGCATCAACTTTACGATCTCACCGTTGATCCGTATGAACTTCATAACCTGGCTGGAAAGCCAGAGCATTCCCAAAGGGTTAAGCAGTTTAAAGGAGATATCAGGAAGTGGATGAAAGATCAGGGGGACGATGGCCATTTGAACCCGCAAGGAATGCAGGTCATCAAGTACCAAGGCTATGTCTTTCCTTATCCGGAAAAAGGAAAGGCGAAGGACCGGAGTATTCCGCAAAAGCGTAAGATCTAAAAAAAATAGAATAGAAAAAGAATGAAGACGAAACCGATTCACTACCTTGTTGTTATCAGCCTGATCTGTGCCCTTTCCGGGTTTCTTGGGGCCCAACCGCCCGCTCATACCCTCAACGATCCAACCCGCCCTATTTACCACTTGGTCAGCCAGGACAAACGCTCGCACATTGCCGACCCCAACTTTGCTTTTTATTGGAAAGGTAGGTATCACCTGTATTTTATCGCTGCCCGTAATCATGTTACCAAAGAGCGAAACTTCGCCCATGTATCCAGCACCGACATGGTGAACTGGAAGTATCACCGGGAAACCAATTTTGGCGGACTAAGTGGCACCCTCTTTCTAAGCCCGGATGGTGTGCCGACCATCATCGGCAAGGCAAGCAAGCAGATCACCCTTCACAGGCCACTGGATGACCAGTTGGAGCACTGGGAACTTCTGACCGAAGTGGTGCCCACCTTTGGACCTGGGCAGGATGGTAAGCGGATGAGCGAGAAGCACTGGGATCCGGATGCTTGGGTCGAGGGAAATACCACTTACATCCTGATCACGGCCCATCCGCTTTCCCCGAAAGGTCAGCCTGCGCTTTTCAAAACCACAGATATGAAGACTTTTCACTTTGTGGACTACTTTCTTGATGTGGATGTGCCAGGCGTGGCCCGTACATCTGATATTAAGACCAATGACGATCTGTCCTGTCCCAGTTTTTTCCCAATCGGAAACAAGTGGATGATGTTGTGCATCAGTCACAACAAGGGATGCCGTTACTACCTCGGTGATTGGAAGGACGAGAAATTTATCCCTGATTATCACGGCTGGATGAACTGGCACAAAGGAGACGTCGATAGCAGGTATGGGCATGGAGGGGATGTGTTTGCTCCGGAGTCTTTGCTCGCACCCGATGGACGGAGGGTGATGTGGGCCTGGCTCTTTGCCCAGAGCAAGGTGCGGGTCAGCCCAAACTGGCAGGAAGTACTTTCCTTGCCCCGCGAGCTTAGCCTTCCCGAGGACGGGGTGCTGCGGATTCAACCCCTGCGTGAACTGGAGCAACTTCGCTACAACCTGAAGACGGAAAAAAATATCCGGGTAGAAGCTGGCACACCGTACCGACTGAAAAAGATTTCCGGAGATACGATGGAGCTCATGCTGACGATCAGTCAGGGCGAGGCGGAGCGGTATGGGGTAAAGATTCTGTGTGACTCAACCAATGGCAAGGGGCTGGATGTGGTGGTGGACCCTAAAGCCAAGATTTTGCAGGTGGGAGTAACCCGGGCACCGCTGGAGTTAAAGGAGAAAGAAGAAATTCAACTGCGTATCTTTATCGACCGTAGTGTGGTCGAGGTCTTTACCAACGACCGGCAGGCGGTTGCCTGGCAACATGTTTATGATGTGGGCGATGTGGGTATTTGCCTCTTTAGCAAAGGCGGGGTGATGGAGGTTCCGGAAGTGAAGGCATGGGACATGAAAGCCGCACTCCCCGAGGTGGCCGACCTATCGCCAGAGGGCAGTAAGTGAACTGGATTTTGGACCCCAATAATTTTTTAAAAAATGAAAAGAAAAAAAACCTCAACCATTCTCATTCTATGTATCATGTCCATGGTCACTTTGCCTATGGATGCAAAGTCTCCTCAAGGTCAACGCAGAGGAAAGGTTTCCAAGAAGGAACAATACGCGGATTCCATACCTACGCCCACATTGAGCGAGGTTGCTTATGGTTCACATGAGCGCCATGTGCTTGATTTCTGGAAAGCAAAATCAGACAAACCAACTCCTCTTGTCTTCGTTATCCACGGTGGGGGTTGGAGTGGTGGCAGCAAGGAGAGGCTCAGTCGTTTTGTCGATGCTCCTGCCTTGTTGAAAGCGGGTATTTCTGTGGTGGCAATTAACTACCGATACATCCACAACGCACAGGGCCTCAAGCCACCGGTGAAAGCACCACTCTTTGATGCGGCGCGTGCTTTGCAGTTTGTCCGTAGCAAGGCAGCTGAGTGGAATATAGACAAGACACATATTGCAGCGGCAGGAAGCTCTGCCGGTGCCTGTACCAGCCTGTGGTTGCTCTACCACGACGATCTCGCCGAGTCTGAAAGTGATGATCCCATCGCCCGCGAATCCACCCGTCTTTACTGTGCCGCCGTCAATAATGCACAAACCACTGCCGATCCTAAGCAAATGAAAGAATGGACTCCAAATAGCAAGTATGGTGGGCATGCCTTTGGCATGAAGAGTTTTGACCAGTTCCTAGCCGAGCGGGAAAGCATCCTTCCTTGGATACAGGAGTATTCTCCTTACCTATTGGCCAGTTCAGACGATCCTCCCGTTTACTTACATTACAAGGGACCACCCAAAACCTACCCGAATCCTCCCCAATTTTCTCTGCCCTGGGAGAGGGAGGTAATTTTGATCTGAATGTGGAGACTAGTTATGGTTACCATTCTTCGTCTGCGTACACTCTGAAGGCAACTTTTGATTAATGCACGCCAAGTCACTTTCTGGAAGCGATTCTTAAAATTTAGCTTTGGTTGAGGTAGGTGAGTACTTAGGGCAGGTTTATTCTGCTCAGTCCTATCATCATACAGATGCCAGTGGTGAGTCGGGGGTATCAATGAGGTAAATATGATTTTAATCAGTCACCGGTAATTTTAATGCCTTATAGAGGTTCTATTCAAATAGCATTTGAAGGTTACAAGAACTGGTAGCAGACTGGCCCTACCCATTTTGTAAATTGAATTAATTATTCAATGATTAGATAGGAGTGGGGGGTGGATGTTTTCAATATCTCAAAATAAAGCATCTTTCATTTTTTTATAACATATAAGAAAGATTTTTAATAATATTGATCTTTTCTCCCTTTATTTAAGTGGTTTTAGCCAAACTACATTTTATATGTTAGTTACAATTGAGTAGCTTCCTAAACAACATATTAGATTTGGTTTTTAAGGAGGTCGGGCCATTTAAACGGAGCATCATTAATTAATTCATCTTCGGGCTTCCACCATGCCACTCTATGATACGGTTTCCCTTTAACATCCAATTGCTTTGTTGGAACAGTTCCAATGGCTTTAGAGTATACTTTGGCTAATCTGTTACTCGATGCTTTGGATGTTGGTATTAAATTGAGTGCCTCAACAAGGTGTTCGCACTCTATGTCTTTGCACACATCAGTGGGCCTTAAATAGACTGCTTGAATTGGATTGTTGGGCATTTTCTCAAGATGTTGAATGAACCTTCGTCCCGTCCATAGTGCGTTTTCTCCATCGTATTCATTACGATTACGCCAAATCAAACTGATGTAAAATACCGACCAATCACTATTTTCAAGATCCTGTTCATTTCTGGAAGGAATTTTGGGTGAAAATAAAATATATATGCCTGTGCCTATTTTTGCCTCCCAACCAACTAGGGTGTCCCCAGGGCTTCTTGTCATGGTGGTACATCTGATGGGATATTTTTGAAGAATCCATTGATTTACCTCGTGCTTGCATGAACTATTATGGTTTAGCCATCCATAAACATCTCGAATTGAATGCCAGGGCTTCCCAAACAAAAGACGGTAATTTAGTTTAGCTAGCTCAGGATCTCTTGGTTCATGCAAAAAACCTGGGCAACTACTGATCGGCCAAATTGTATCT
>OMJS01000071.1 GCA_900299365.1 Opitutales bacterium | reverse complement strand
TTATTACCCGCTTGGACTGAATCGATGAGTTTGCGGATCGCTTCAGGTTGGTCCCCTTGTGGCGAGTAGTCGGCTTGAAGTTGAAAATTCACCCCTGCAAAGAACTGGAATTTTGATAATACCCAGTCTCGCCTTCGCTTTTACCAATAATGGCAGCCGCACAACTGTCCCCGAGCACATTGATCATAGTGCGGGACATATCCAGAATTCGGTCAACCACATAGACCATACCAACCCCAGTAGCAATGGCATGATCATCAAATCCAACTGCCTGCAAAATGACCAGTATGGCCACGAGACTGGCAGAGGGAATACCAGCTACTCCAACAGATGTAAGTAAGGCCAATAACACCACAAAAAATTGAGTAATCCATCCCATTTCCACACCAAAGAATTGAGCAAGAAAAATGACTACTACACATTCGAAAAGAGCGGTGCCGTCCATATTTAAAGTAGCTCCAAGTGGCAGAGTGAAGCCAGAGATCTTTTGGGATACTCCGACACGTTCATTGGTACATTCCATCGTTACTGGAAGAGTGGCAGAGGAGGAAGCGGTAGAAAAGGCGGTGAGTAGGGCGGGGGTCATTGCACGATAATGATCTCTAAGACTAATCCCACCAAGAACTCTAAGCAATAGAGGAAGGGTGACGAGAGCATGCAAACCTAGTGCCAGAAATACCGTTAAAGCAAACCCACCCATTAGCCAGAAAGTATCCAGCCCGCTTTTCGCAATGGTGGGGGTAACCAGACCAAAAATCCCAATAGGGGCAAACCCAAGAATAAAATGAGTAAGTTTAAGAATGATCTCCTGTAAGCCTTGCCAGAACCTAAGTTGCGATTGACGAAGCTCTTCCTTGATCTTTCCTAGAAAAAATCCAAACAGTAAGCCAAAACAAATAAGACCAAGCAACTGGCCTTCCACTGCGGCCCAGAAAAGATTGGGTGGAACCATCCGATGAAAAATTTCGATAAGATTTGTCCATCCATTTTCTGCCGTATCTAGGGCATGCTCTAAAGAACCAAGGCTAGACGATTCTTGGCTGGCTATAATTGCCTCTTTGATCTCTGGGTCTACATGTCCAGGTTGAAATAAATTTACGCAGAGCAAACCGGTGGCTACCGCAAATATGCCAGTAAGAGAATAAAGGAGCAGAGTTTTGAGACCCAACCGACCAAAGTCTTTTTCTCCAGCGATTTGTGCAACTCCACAAATGACGGAGGTTAATACCAGTGGAATTACCACCATTTTTAATCCATTTAAAAAAAGTTTTCCCACAAATTCGCAGGATTTAATTAACCAAACAACCCATTCAATAGTTTCTGAAGATCCCCGTTGATAATTGGCAAATAATCCAATCGCAAATGCGAGGAGCAAAGAAATTAGTACTTTTTGATGGAGAGAGACTTTTTTCATGCAATTACTCGAAAAGAGAGATTAAGGATTCTGGTTCCACTCCCGCCAAGGAGTTTACTATTAAGTCAGGCTTTAAATGCATGAAAGCATTTGAGGGATGAGAAGTGGTTAAAGCAATGGTTTTCATTCCTGCTTTTATTCCCGCTTCGACCCCATGCGGACTGTCTTCAAAAATAATACACCTTTCAGATTCTATCGAAAGGATATGGGCGGCTTTTAAAAATACTTCTGGGTCAGGTTTACCTTTTTTTACATCTTCTGAGCATGCAGCCCCTTGAAAAAAATCGGATAAACCATGCTCTTCGATAGCCAATTCAATATTTTTTCGTTCAGTGGATGTACCAATGGCACAATTTATCCCTATGGCGTTGGTTTTGGTCAAGAAATCTACTGCACCGGGGGCAAGTTTTATACCATTAATTTTTGCCATCTCTCTGTATATCTCTTCTTTTCGTTTTCCCCATGCTTCAACTTCGGAGCGATCCTGAGTCCACTTTAGGATTTTAGGTATAATGATCTCATTTCTTTTCCCGAACCCTTTTTCAAAATGATCAGGGGGGAGGGGTAGTAATAGTTCCGAGGCAAGTGCCTCCCAGCTTTTTTTGTGTAAATCGGAGGAATCAACGATTACCCCATCCCAGTCAAAGATGGCTCCTTCCCAGTTCAAAAGAATCGAAGTGTCACGGTGCAAACATTTCCAAAGTTCCACCAAAAATAAAAATTCACTTTTTGGGCACAGTCCACAACTGGAGTTTTTTTTCCTCGGTAACATCTCCGACCAGTGCATCATATTTTTTCTTTAATTTAAGGGCTTGTACTTGAGCTGCACTAAAAAGGCGGGAGTTAGAAGGAAGTGTGGTGGGAAATCCATTAATTAGCCTGCTTGTCCCAAGTAGTAACGGAAGATCGACCTTGATGGGTTTTGTGCCCTTCGGATTGGCCGAGCTTATAATAACAAGCTCGCCACTAGAAAGCTCTTGTTTTTGGATGGAGTTTCCGATCGATAATTTCCCCTCTAGTAAAATAACTTTTAGCCCAGAACTAAGGCGTTCCATCATCCAAGTACCTCTGCCCCTCATTTCTGTTAAAGAGTCTAAGATAATGAATTTCCAAAATTTGGTATGTCGGTGGGAGAATAGGATGGCACCTTTATGCAAAAGTTGATGATGATCCTGGAGCTCCAAGGCCGATTCGTTACCTATTCTTATAAAAGAAAATCCTGATTCATCTGAAGATTTAATTTCGAGGAGAGAATCGCGGGAAGTACCTAGGGCAAAAGGTCGTTCCTCATTGATTTGTTTAGAAAGGCTGAGCTTACGGGGGGGGAGTTCAGTTCTGCTTAATGGCTGAAGGAAGCAACTCCCCGACGCATAACTGACAGATAAAATTCGACTACTTTCTTTTTCCGATCCGTAGAGGCTATATGCAACACACAGGGAAATGTAGCTTAGAGTCTGGAAAAAGTGTTGGGGGAGTCGCAAGTTGTCTGCTGCAAAAATTGTTAAAATTGAGCATTAAGGGAAAGGGCACCACCCCAGTCAAACCTTGAGAAGTCAGCGGCAGCTCCATCTAAACCATTGGCATTACGGTTGCTGTAGGAGAGGAGAAATTTAAGAGCAAGCCAATCATAAAAATGATATGCAATATCTAACCCCGCGCTGGTAGTGAATTCGTTCCGGTCTTGGTTTGAATAATTAGCTAAACAAAAACGAAGATAAGGAGAAATCTCAAAATTATTAATCGGAATTGATAAACCAATGAGCAGGGCGGTTTCAAACCGGTTCATTTCATCTTCCTCAGAGGAATATGCGCCAGTGTCAGTGAGATGATAAGAAAAGGACAAATCAACAAATGCGGATGCAGTTGCAATGTTAAAGCCCTTACTTAGCCCAACAGTTGGGGAGGTCTGTCGGTATGTTTGGGACATGTCGGTGTCGAAATCAAAGGATGAGCTTAAACCAGTTCGTGCTGACCATCCTTGAGGGAATTGAAAAATTCCCACGAAGGAAATGTTCAAATTATTCGAGTCTAGTGCAGCAAGGTCATCGTTGCCAAAGTGAGTCGAATTGCTGAGTCCAAGACCAATGATTGGGGAGAAGCTGGCTCCACCAAAATCATAAGCTCCAAGCAAAAAATTATTACTTAATGCACTTTCCCAAATTCCCGCGGAGTCAATCATAGTATTTGAATCAGGGGCAGAACCGGGATTATTAGAATGCAATAACTTGCTTTCAAAACCGAAGTGGTAGCCAAACCCTTTCCTTTTTGTTTCCACGGGGCGTTGAAGTCCCAAGTCGCTTTTCGTAACAGGATTATAAGCAGAGGAAGAGGAGGCGGCACCTTTGAGAAGAGCCTGCCTGTTTTGATACTCCTGGAAAGACCCGTACCTGACTTCAGGGCTACGCTTTATTTCAGCACTAAACAGAGAAAAAGAATTCAGTTGTATAGAAATTATCCAAAAGCAGAGATGCTTAACAACTTTCATCAGATATTAGTTAAGATTACTACTTGAGTTGACATTCGAAAATGCCCGAACTCCAACGGCGGGTGCACCACTTGGTTGAGTGACGGAAGTATTCCATCTACCTGTAGATCCAGAGAAATCAGACTGTTGCAAAGCACGGTCTGTGGAGACTCCTAGATGTTTAACATTGGTTAGATTAACTCCCCCAATCGTGGGGCTATTGAATGTATCAAAATCAAGCGTACCATTTTGGCTTCTGAGCAGAACTTCTGAGAATTGAGGGAATTCAACATCTTTCAAATTAACGGTGATCGCTTCCATGTAAATTTCTCGGGCACGATCGTTAAATCGTAAACCCTGTATTTTTATCAAATCGTTTGCATAGAGATAGATATTGTCGCGATCGCTGTATCTTCCTACGGAAAAAAGTTTTGAACCTGGTTCAGTGAATTCAATGTCTAAATCACCTAAGGAACCAATTGCTAAGTTGCCTCCGACATCGATATCTACATCAACTAATCTAAGGTCGCCAGCTGTGCCCAACCCAAGATTTGATCCTTCATAATATATTGTTGAACCAGCTTGAACATTCAAATTACCAGCAGATCCAAGGGCGAGAGCATGGTCCTCTGCATGGTTATTATTTTCAAAAGTCACGTCTCCCCAAATGGATAAGTCTTTAGCCGCAGCGATGGTGAATATCTTGGTGCCATCATTTTCACCTTTGGGAGGTAAATATTGGGAAACATCTATAGAAGCCCCTGAATCGATGAAAATATCTCCACCCACAAGGGCATCTACATGGTCGAGACGAACCTGCAATTGATCAGCAGTATCTGGATCAATAGAGGCATTGCGGGCGCCGATTAAACCACCATTTAATTCTTGAGAGTTGTAAGTCTCACCGGGATAGAGAGTTTGGTCGAGGAGGGAGGATAAGTAATTTGAGTCCGACAACTTGTCTGATCCTAAAATGGCTAAAAGATTGTCAGTAGCGGCTTGGTTAGATGGGTTGGAAATAGCGCCATGCTTGGCCAAAAGTTTAGCAAATTCGAAGGCGTATGGATTGTTTGAAAATTCATTAACTAGTCCTTGTGCATTCCAAACATTATCCGAAGGTATTATCGAGGTGATAGTGACTTCTTTCAAAAAAGAACCTGCCAGATTAATCGCATGTTGAACCGCAACATTAAAATCGTCATATTTATATGGCTCGAGACCAATTTCATCGATGAAAACATCCAATCCGATCGCATTGATTAATTTTGTTCCATCATCAGTGTCCCAATTTTGAAGTTTGGAAAGGATCAGCTCAAAATTATCATCTCCAGACAGATCGTCCATATGCAAGAAAGACACCTCTACTGGAACTGGTATTCCGTCTTCGTACAAACCTATCGAGATGAGGCTAGATGAGACATCATAATCATAGCGCACTGTGCTTCCAATGTTTGGAGAGGTACTGGGTGGGCCAGGTGGCTGAATGTCGGGAGCAGGAGGCATCGAACTACCGACATTTGAAGCTACTCTTTCAATAATTTCTTTTTTCGTCCTTTGAATTTCGGCAGCGGATACACTTCTTTGCTTAACAGAACTCGAGCGACCTAAAAATGATTCGGCAGCTTCGTTCGATGAAGATTTTGCCTGTTTATTATCGTCACTTTCTTCGCTGGAATCACTTTCATCATTGCTTTCTTCTTTTGAATCCTCACCAAGTTTTTGTTCGTTGGTCGATTTTTCTGCTTTGGCACTAGCTTCTTTACTGGTTGCTACAGGAATCTTTGCATAAACGCTGGTTGCAGAAGTATTTTTTACGCTGATATTTTGGGCGGCAGAAGGACTGATAGGCCTTTGCTTAATCACTCCATTGGCAGATGCATCTAGGCCCTTGCCAGGGCCTACCACAACAGGCTGATTCTGTCCGGCAGGGGTAAAGGCAACCTGCGATTCGGCAACATCAAGTTTCAAGCCTGTATTTGGACTCATTGCCATCTGAAATTGGGTGCCATGTATACCTGCTGTGCCAGTTGGGGTGTTAATTGAAAAAGAAGAAGACTTTTTCAATTTCTTGGTCTGCACAACCAAAGAGCCAACTTCCATATCCAGAGAAACCTGACTGGTACTTGGTTCTGCTCGAAGTTGGCCAAAGGAATTGCCCTGTGCTTCAAAAGGAGCCTGTTCAAACTTAAGCAGTTTGACTTTAGAATTTTCCATGACGGTTGCTGTGGTTCCGTTGGAAAACAAAAGAATAGATTCAGAAAACAATCCTGTTTCGATCCCGAATCCAACAGGTAGTACTGATCCTCTGACCACAGGTTCAATTAGCCTAGTGCCTTGAGGCGAAATAGCTTTTACAACTCCTTTGGTTTGGATGACAATTACCGAGCCGTTTTGAGCAAAGACACTAAACGGTAAAACTACAAAAAGACCGATGAAGGCGAAACACCGAAAAAGCTGGAAGATCTTTTTCAAAAATCAGGAATGAAAAATAGAAGATGCCTTATCCCAGTCGACTACATTCCAGAAGGCAGCAACATAGTCTGGTCGCCGGTTTTGATAATTAAGGTAATATGCATGCTCCCAAACATCCAGTCCTATGATTGGAGTGCCCACAAGTTCAGTAATCCCAGACATCCAAGGGCTATCTTGATTGGGAGTTGAACACACTGCTAAGGTTCCATCTGTTTTCTTGACTAACCAAGCCCATCCGGAACCGAATCGGGTGAGTGCTGCATTGGTGAATGATTCCTTGAACGAATCGAAAGAGCCAAATGATTGATTGATGGCATTACTCAGGGAATCATCCGGGGAACAAGAGCTGTTTGGGCTGAGGGACTCCCAAAAAAAGGAATGATTTAGATGCCCGCCACCATTGTTACGGACAGCTCCCCTAATTTCCTCAGGTACATTTGATAGATTCCCGATCAGTTCATGAATAGAAAGATTGGACAATTCAGGATGATTTCCCAACGCTGCATTCAACTTATCCACATAAGTTTGATGATGTTTGCCATGATGAATTTCCATGGTTCGGGCATCAAAATGTGGCTCGAGTGCGTTTGGTGAGTATGGAAGGGAAGGTAGTTCGTGAGGCATAGATGAAAACTGTTTAAAAGTTCAACTTGTTCAGACCATAATCAATGGGCAAATTCATTACAGGTCAAGCGGAGACTTGTCTCCTTTGTTTTTGAAAAAATTCCTGAATAATTGCTTCGCAGGGCTCCTTAAGTACTTCTGCAAAAACTTCCGGCTTATGATTCGATCTTTCAAGCTCGTGTAGATTTGTGGCACCGCCTAGGCATCCCATCTTAGGGTCCCCAAGACCGTAAAATATTTTACCAATTCTAGCAGTGATGGTGGCTCCAGAGCACATCGGGCAGGGCTCCTTGGTGACATAAAGTTCACATTCATTTAATCTCCAATCACCCAGTTTTTTAGCCGCCATGGTTATGGCAATCATTTCCGCATGAGCGGTTGGGTCGGTCTGGGATCGGGTTTGGTTATGGGCAGAAGAGATGATTTCTTGCTGGTGAACCATAACGGCTCCAATAGGTACTTCATCCGCATTCCACGCATCAATCGCAAGATTGAATGCATGAGACATAAAATATGTCGGATCCCTCTTGAGAGCCGAAGGATGGATTTTTTCAAACGGACAAGAGAGCATTGGAGAAAGTTAACATGATAGTGGGTATGAGTGGATCAATCACGGGATTAGTTCTGTGCTTGTATCATACCAATCAAGTTGCTTTAATCAAAGCTTTATGCCTAATCAAGATGTAGTTGAAGTCGAAGGGAAAATTACTGCTGTTCTTCCCAGTACAATGTTTCGTGCAGAGCTCAAAAATGGTCATCAGGTCCTAGCTCATATCTCGGGGAAGCTTCGTAAGCACTTTATTAAAATAACCGTGGGTGATATCGTTAAAATGGAAATGAGTCCCAATGACTTGGAGAAAGCTCGCATCGTATACCGTCTAAAAAATGCGGAAGTTAACCGGAATGCTCCAATTAGGAGTTTCGGACCCCGGAACAAAGGTAAAAGATAATCTTCATCTAACCAAAAACTGACATGAATATTTTACAATCAATCGGTCGAACCCCTCTGGTAGAACTTGAGAAATGCGGAAAAGACCTACCTGCTAAGTTATTTTTGAAATCTGAATTTTTCAACCCGCTTGCCAGCGTGAAAGACCGTATTGGAGCAGCCATGATCGAGGCAGCTGAGCAAGACGGAACTCTTCATTCCGAGAGTGTGGTGATCGAACCAACCTCTGGTAATACTGGAATCGCCCTTGCTTTTGTCTGTGCGGCCAAAGGGTACAAATGTATACTTACCATGCCGGAGACAATGTCGAAAGAACGTCGTATTCTCTTGCGGCTACTAGGTGCAGATATTGTTCTTACTCCGGGACCCAAGGGAATGGGGGGAGCGATTGCTCGTGCAAATCAATTGCTCGAAGAACATGGAGATCGAGGGTTTATGCCACAGCAGTTTAATAACCCCGCCAATCCGGCTATACATAGAAAGACAACCGCGGAAGAAATTTGGTCTGGTTTGGAAGGCAAGGTCGATTGTCTAGTTGCTGGAGTTGGTACTGGGGGTACAATAACTGGTGTTTCGGAAGTGATAAAGCAGAGAAATCCAGATATGCTAAGCGTTGCGGTTGAGCCAGCGGAAAGTCCCGTCATTACTCAAACTAGAAACGGTGAGGAAGTAAAACCGGGACCTCACAAAATACAAGGCATTGGGGCTGGTTTTGTGCCAAAAAACCTCAACCTAGATATCGTTGACGAAGTTGAACTTGTAACCAGTGATGAAGCATTCGATATGGCTCGAAAAATAAGTCTGGAAGAAGGTGTACTTGCGGGTATTTCAACTGGTGCTACTATAACTGCGGCTTTACGGATTGCCAGTCGTCCGGAGATGGCGGGCAAGAACATCGTTGTCATTGGTGCCAGTTGTGGTGAGCGTTATTTGACTACTCCTCTCGCGGCCAAAGCTGTGGAAGAAGTGATGGACGCAGTGGCTCAAGAAGTATAAACTAGCACTTCTATCCCCTGTCTAGTTCAGCAATTGGCTGAACAACCTGCTCAATTCAGTTTTTTCATGAGAGCCTTAATCAGAAGGGTATCTTTTGCAGAGGTCCAGGTTGATTGCCGAACCGTAGGCTCAATCGGAAAAGGGGCATTGGTCTACTTGGGTATTCACAGGGAAGATGAACAAACTGATCTGGATTGGATAACGAAAAAAATTTTGGGACTCCGTATATTCGATGACGAAAATGGTAAAATGAACCTCAAGATTGCCCAAGATGGAGGCATTTTGTTGGTCAGCCAATTTACCCTGTGCGGAAACCTAAACAAGGGGTACCGTCCATCATTCAATTACGCCGCTGATCCACAGAAGGGGCAATTTTTCTACAATTTGGCTCTGAATAAATTAAAAAAGAATTTTTCAGGGGATGTGGAAGCAGGGATTTTTGGAGCAGATATGCAAATTAATGCCATAGATGATGGTCCCGTCACTATCTGGTTAGACTCGAAGAACCGGACATATTAATATGGAAAATAGCTCGATACTGCCCGAACAATTTTTCCTTCGGGATGTTAAAGTTGTCGCGAAGGAACTATTGGGGAAAACCCTCTGTATTCGTCCAAGAAAAGGGGATTTAAAGAGGGCCGTTATTTCAGAAACGGAGGCCTATGATGGGGAAGACGACTTGGCTTGTCATGCCAGCAAAGGAAAAACCTCAAGAACCAAAATTATGTACCAAAAGGGGGGAGTTTGTTATGTTTATTTATGTTATGGTATGCATTGGATGCTTAATTTTGTAACTGGTATAGCTGGATATCCGGCTGCCGTGTTAATTCGAGGAACTTTGCAGGTAAACGGACCTGGAAGGCTGACCAAAAATTTACAAGTTGATGGCTCTTTTAATGGAATTAGACTGGGACCAAAATCCTTAATTTGGCTGGAGGATACGGGGGTAAATCCCAAGGAAATTTTCACAGGTCCAAGGGTGGGGGTAAATTATGCAGGACCTATTTGGGCTGAAAAACCTTATCGTTTTTGGTTTTCAAATCATTGAGGGCGTGTCTAGATTAGGATCATGTTATTCCAAACATTTCTTTTTTGCCTAGTGCTTGGATTGTTCTTTTCAGGCTGCGAGCATAAGCAGGATCGCCCTTTGGGTACCAATCACAGACCTATTATTTATGACGCTTGGGATGCTCGTTATAAATACCAAATGGAAAACAGAAGGATGACCCCTTTGCACCAAGGCAGGCAAGTGGGGAGGGTCTGGAGTAGGGATAAGAAAGGTAAGGTCAATTATGCAGCTTACCATTCGTCTAATAGAGAAAATGCAGAAGATTTATTTGTACTTCATACCAGCCAATTAGATCGGAAAAGAGAAAAAAAATGGGAAAATTCAAAAGAGCAGAGAATTAATTTTATTCAAAATCAGATGGAGATTTTAAAAGAAGAGGAGAATGCACCGCTTGTCGAAGTCTTGATTGAAGAAGAAGAAGATGAATTTTTGCCTCCTGCCTTTATTCCTCAGGGGATTGATCTTAACAGTGTGGAAAATCCTGTTGTAGAGGAAAGCCCATCAGATTCGCCCCCGGCTTTTCCTTTTGCTCCTCTACCCTGATTACATTGTGAGCAAGCTTTCCATAATTCTGAATGCTCTGGTTGTTGTGATTAGTTTAGTTGCGTTCGGACTCACTCAAAGTGCGGTGTCCAAGCACCAAGAGGACTTAGGGGAAATTGAGGATTTAAAGAAAAAAATCGAAGAGGCCGAAAAGAATTTGGAGACACAGAAAAGCGAATCCGCCTCCAAGTTTATTCGCCAAGAAAACCGGAACCAAGATATTTCTGAAGAGATTTTGGAATTTAAAAAAAGCCATGAAGAGGTTTTGGTAACGCTCGAGAATGTTAAGTTACAAATCGGCGAAATCGAAGAATCCATAGATGAGGCACAACTAGCAGTAACAAGTTCAGATAATAGAAAGATGCAGGTAGTTGAGGAATTAATTTTAAAGCAAACTGAAGTTCAAAACCTTCGAAATGAAATTCCAAAGATTGACCAACAGATTGAAAACAAAAAATTTGAAATTCGTGAATTCGAGGAAAAATCAAATGAGCTTGTCAATCGCTTAAGTGTTTATTCAACAGTTACCTCTATTCTGCGCCAGCACTACATTGAGACCGTTAGTGCGATTCGTTCATACGCGAGGGTCAGACCATGGCTTGAACCTGGAGAAGAGTTGAATGTAAGACTGGGACCGGTCGATTTAAAGTCGGGATATATTGCTCTTTCTGAGGGAGGAGAGGCAGGGCTTAGGGAAAATATGGTTTTTGCTGTTCATGCACTGGGTGAAGAAATTTCAAAAATTCGTATCAAGAGAGTATACAGAACCTACGCTCTTGCAGAACTTATCCCCTTGGTGGGGAATCCTCTTAAACTGCAAACAATCTCTGAAGTTGATTTGGTTGCTCTTTAGAATTTTCTCAGCGGCATTGCTGGGAGGTGCGGTTGCATTTTATTTCATCCATTTGGATTCATTTGAATCCTTGGAGAATAAACTTCTTTCAGAGACAGGTAAATTGAAGCAAGTCGAATTACTGCTTGAGCAGGAGTTTAACTCAAGTGAGGCAAACATGACTGCTCTGTTAAAGATTAATCGTGAATACCGGAAAGAGCTGGAGAAATTAGAAGAGAGCAGTGAGGGAGCTAGGGATGAATTATCCTTCATTGAGCCAAAAATAAAAAAATTAAATGAGAAATTAAAAACGGCGGAGACAGAATCCAGCCAAAAGGAGGAAGAAATTAACAAAATAAAGTCGCAAGTTTCTGAGGAAGGAGAAAAGATACCTCCACTTACCGCCCAAAGAGATGCAGTATTGGAAAATTTGAACGAGGTCACTCAGTCTTTTTCCACAGTTGAGGAAAATTGGAGAAGGTTGGACCAAAATTTTTCTTCATTGAATCGCTTAAGAGCTGCTGTTCGACAGACATACATCGATTCCACTCGATCATTGATGGAAGAGATTGTCCGGCCATTTGAAATTTTCTATGGAGATTCTACAGAGGTGGAGATTGAAAATATCTCCCATAAAGAAAACGGTTTTTTTACAAAATTAGGGATGGAAGAGGGAATACGTTCTGGATTTGTTTTTATTGTAAAATCGGACGAGGAATGGAGTGAAGTTCCTATCTATTTAACCTGCTCGTTGGTCGAAAAAGACTACTCTTTTTTAAAAACCATCAACTCATACGAAAGTTCAATTCCTTCCTCTTTTAGGGTCGGAAAAAAACTAACCTTGATCCGTACGGCAGAATTAACTAATTCTTTTGATTCTTCTAATCTCGATGATAAGAAGTCTCTATCCCAAACTGATTTTTAAATACTTCTCTCAATGACATCTCCAGATTCTGAGCAGATAACTGATGAAGCTTTGGCTTCGAGTATATCTGACGACGGTAGGCTTTCTTCCGAAGCATTTTCAGGAGATGATGAAGGTATTGTCGAGGCTGGTATTCCTCCCACAACCAATGACCCTTCTGATAATGAATTAGACGAGGAAGCTTTTTCCGTGGACGATTTTGACGCAGATATGTCTATCGATGATAACGCGGATCAAAGCCCCGTCGTCCCTGATGTAAAAAATCAATCTGCTGAAATCCTACATGATGAAGGAGGAACTCCTGCCACTCAGGAATCCAACGATTCACCTCCTTCAGTCGAAACATCATCACCTGACCAATTACTCCAACAGTCGCAAAAGCAATCTGCAGAATTGCCCAATGGGCAGGTTGCAGAATTTCGTCAAACTTTATCGGCACTATCGAGACAGCTTGAAATAGATCGCCTTACTTTTCTTTATCAACAACTTCAGGCGGACGGCAATGAACTTCCTCCCCTAGATCGCATTGCATCTGATATAAAAGGGGAATCCGCACTCCACCCACTAGGTGACCAGGATATATATTCCAAAAGACCCTTAGCAAGGTTGCAGGGTTGGATATCCGGGCTTTCTTTTGGTGTTGGAAGAAGGGCAAAGAAGTTCTCTCGTTGATTTTGCCGTCTTCTCAGGAGAATACTACCGGATACGATTATTCGGTCATTATTCCAGCTTACAACGAAGAGAAATTTTTGCCCAAAACACTTGAGTCACTGGAACTTGCTTGCCAAGAACTTAATACTTATTCGGGAGAGTGGATCGTGGTAGATAATAATTCTACAGATAACACTGTGGATGTGGCAAAAAAGTATGGTTGCAAGGTAGTTCCAGAATCCATTCGTCAAATCTCGAGGGTTCGTAATACAGGAGCTAAAAATGCTCGAGGAAAATATTTTATCTTTTTGGATGCTGATACAATTGTACCGCCGTCAACATTATACCAGGCTATTCAGGCGCTAGAAGGGGAAGAAATCCTGTGCGGTGGTGCAAAGTTATCTTTCGATAATCATCATGGAAGATGGTTTTCGGGTAGGTGTCTTCCGTCAATGTGGAATTTTATTTCCCAAAAGATGAAATTATTTGCGGGAAGTTTTATTTTCTGTAGGTCGGACTTATTTTTTAAGTGTGGTGGTTTTCCTGAAAGCCATTATGCGGGTGAAGAAATTATTTTATCGAAAAAACTAAAGAAAGAGTGTCGGAAAATGGGCAAGAAGGTACTCGTGATCTCGTCACCCAAAGTAATATCTTCTGCCCGTAAATTGTTGTGGTACAATGACTGGTCGATCTTCAAAATGATGATCCCTTTAATTGGATTACCTTTTTTCTTGAAAAATCATCAAGCGTGCAAGTTTTGGTACAACCGACCAACAAAGGATTGATTTTTGTTCAAAGTTCGCATTGTAATAATGCCTGCCATGTTGGGAAATGTTTTAAAATTTACAATTTTGTTCCTTGGTGTGTTTGTATTAGTTTCATGTGGAACAAAATCTACTTATCCAACCGCAGATAACCATAATGTATCTGCGAAAACTGGGCCTCCTCCAGCTTATGTGCAAAAGGCATGGGATGCTCGTTATTCCTATGATGCAGATCGTAGGTTGCTTGTTCCTCAGTATGCTGGGTCAAGATGGGGGGCGGTGCAACAATACAAAGAAGAAGGCGAACTTGTTTACCAGGACTGGTGGATTAGGGATGTGCGGTCTGAAGACTTAGAAGCTTCTCCTGATACTGCCATTACCTCTTTTATTAATGAAGACGGAAACCTGACTTTTGTCCCTCAATATACAGAGGATTCGTCCGTAGAGGCCAATGCTTCGGATGGAGAGCAAGGCGATGTGTTTGATACGGATGATTTATCGGATGAGAGTTTGCCAGTTTCTTCCGATGGCGAGGAAAGCCCATTTGTGCCTTCTCCGTTTTCCCCCTTTTAAATCACCTAGTATTTTTTAATCTCCCCGAAAGAAGCAAAAAGAGGTGGTGGGTCATAATCATCTCCCTCCATTTTTTCAGGTTGGGAAGGTTCTGATTTCTGATTTTGTGCATTGCTTGGTTTACTACTTTTGCTTTTGATGAGCCGAGGATTCTGAAGAGGTGCAGACTGAGGATTTGCTACTTTGCTAGGGGTTGTTTTCAGTTTTTTTCGGGTTCCTTTTTTTTGGTTCAATGCACCAACGGAACGCAACCATACCCGACCGACCAAGATGTCATCATCTTCTTTGATGAATTCCCTCAAGTGCTCCCACTTAATTTTGGCAAAACATCCAGCTCCTTTTGTTTTCCCGCTTCCAATTTTCCGGGGTTTTCCATCTTTGTTTAGAGTTACTCCCATGATTAATTAGTAAGGATAGAAAATATTTAGGAAAAATAAATCAACCCAACTTTATTCCCAAACATTTATTTATCGATTAATTTTCGAAACGAAATAAATCATCGAGCGGATGATCCGTTTGTATACGGATTACTTGAGATGGATTGTTGGCAGATAAGCTTTCCAAAATTTTGAAAACCCAATCAGCTTGGTTGGTTAGTCCAAGTTTTTCGGCAAGTTCTTGTGCAGAGACTTGTCTTTGTGGATTTGCCAACAACCAAGCAAACACTTCTTTGCGTACCGAAAGAACTTTCGCTGCTGCTTTCTTACCAGCCTCTACACCTGGTTGGTGGTAGGCATTGATGCCAATCATAGTGGCATAATAACCCACGGTCCGTTCGTATAGTGCAATGAGCATACCGACGGAAAAAGGACTTACTTCATCCACAGTAAGAGTTATTGAGCGTCTTTCTTTTTCCCAGAGAGCATCGCGGGTCCCAAGGAAAAAGCCGTGTAGATAATCACCACTTGACATGCCTTCATCATCCACCTTCACAGATTCCCCATCTCGATGTTTTAAAACTTCTATAAAAGTTGCAAAAAAATTGGGGATTCCTTCACGAAGCTGTTGAACATAGGCATGCTGATCTGTAGATCCTTTATTTCCATAAACTGCAATTCCTTGGTTAACCACATTTCCCTCTAAATCCTTTTCTTTGCCCAAGGATTCCATGATCAATTGCTGTAGATACTTTGCGAACAATTCGAGCCGGTCCTTGTAGGGAAGAATGACCATATCTTTCGAACCTTTGCCTTTGCTCAAATAAAACCAGCTAAGTGCGAGCATGATCGCTGGGTTCCTGACGGTGTCTTCGGAACGGGTAAGTTGGTCCATCCGGGCAGCACCATCAAGCAATTGATCAATATTAAAGCCCTGTAAGGCGGCGGGTAACAAACCCACCGCGGCAGTCTCACTGGTCCGTCCTCCCACCCAGTCCCACATCGGAAAAAAGTCTATCCAATTCTCCTCTTTGGCAATTTGATGAAGTTTGCTGTTCTCCCCTGTAACCGCAATGGCATGTTTACTAAAATCCAGTCCTTGTTTCTGGAAAGCATGCTGAGCCTCAAGCATCCCATTTCGGGTTTCTGCAGTCCCTCCAGACTTGGAAATAACTAAAACTAGGGTGGTGGGCAGACGGTTGCCAATTTGCGATAGAGTATAATCAATCCCGTCTGGGTCGGTGTTGTCAAAAAAATGGGCGATGAGATCATCACCCGATGGACTTGCCAGTGCTTTACCTACAAATTGAGGTCCGAGTGCCGAACCACCAATGCCAATAACCAGTAAATCAGTAAATTTTCCATTCGGGCTTATTAATTCTGCCGTTTTAACCTTATGGGCACATTGTTTTACCTTCTTCAAAGTATTACGGATATCGGCTCCGATTTCCTGGGTGGGAGATAATTCGGGATTACGTAACCAATAATGTCCAACCATTCTTTTTTCATCTGGATTTGCAATCGATCCAGATTCGAGCTCCCTCATGCCCGCGAGGGCAGATTTGATCATAGTCTCATTCTCAGCCAAGTAATTTTCAGGAAAATTAACCAGACGGAAATCAGATGATAATCCTAATTCTTGAAAACGTTGGTAGTATATAGGGTTCATAATAAGCAAGTAAGTAAGGCTTTTGGTTTAGTGAGTCACTGCACCCAGTGAAGCAGAGCTAACCAATTTTGCATACTTGGCCAGTACACCTCTTTTTTCTTTGGGTTCTGGGGAATTCCAGGCTTCTTGGCGACGAGCTATTTCATCTTCGGGTAAATCAAGTGTGAGGAGGTTTTTTTCTGCATCTATGGTGATAGGGTCCCCATTTATCAATAATCCAATTAATCCCCCCACCGCAGCTTCCGGAGTCACATGCCCGACCACAAATCCATGGCTTCCTCCCGAAAATCTACCATCTGTAATCAGGGCAACATCTTTGCCCAATCCTCGGCCCATAATGGCAGAAGTCGGCGAGAGCATCTCACGCATGCCCGGACCACCGACGGGACCTTCATTTCTAATGACCACAACATTTCCCGCTTTGACTTCACCATCCAAAATCCCGCGAAGGGCAGTTTCCTCAGATTCATAAACAAGGGCGGTTCCTGAAAAGGTCAGACCTTCCTTACCGGTAATCTTTGCAACCGCTCCTTCGGCAGCGAGATTACCATAGAGTATTCGCAGATGACTGTCTTTCTTAATGGGGTCTTCAAATGGGCGGACTAAATCCTGGCCACTAGGGTAGGGGGCATACGGTTGAGCATCTGCAACATTTTCAGCAAGTGTTTTACCAGTCACAGTCATGCAATCACCATGGAGTAGTCCATTTTCAAGAAGGGTTTTAAGCAGGGGTCGCAGACCGCCCACACGGACGAAGTGAGACATATTATACTTGCCACTGGGCTTTAAATCGCAGAGTACGGGCACCCGTTTGCCAATTTCTGTAAAATCATCGAGGGATAGAGTAACTTCAGCTTCGTGTGCCATCGCTAAAAGATGCAAGACTGCATTAGTTGATCCACCCAAGGTAATTACAACGGTGATAGCATTTTCAAATGCTTCACGGGTCATAATGTCCCGAGGCCGGATATTTTTTTCAATTAAGTTCACCACCGCTGCACCCGCTGCTTTGGCGTCCGTTCTCTTATCCTCAGAGACTGCAAGTTGTGCAGAACTGTCAGGTAGGCTCATTCCGAGAGCTTCAATGGCAGAGGACATAGTGTTGGCAGTATACATACCTCCGCAGGAACCTGGTCCAGGTATCGCTTTTTTTTCAATTTCAGTTAGTTCCTCGTGGGATATATTTCCCGAGGCATGGGCACCCACTGCCTCGAATACCGAGACGATGTCGAGATTCTTTTCTTTATGCAGTCCTGGAAGAATGGTCCCACCATAGACAAAAATACCTGGCCGATTAAGCCGGGCGAGAGCCATCACGCAAGCGGGCATGTTTTTGTCGCATCCACCAATGGTTACGACACCGTCCATGCCTTCAGCACCAACCACGGTTTCAACAGAATCGGCGATGACTTCGCGGGAAACGAGAGAATACCTCATTCCTGGTGTTCCCATGCTGATTCCATCGGATACGGTGATGGTTCCAAAGGGTACTGCTTTTCCACCATTTTCATCTACCCCGAGGACGGACATTTTTCCAAGTTCATCAAGGTGAGCGTTGCAGGGAGTAACCATACTCCAAGCAGAACAAACCGCTACCTGTGGTTTTTTAAAATCTTCATCATCAAATCCAACCGCTCGTAGCATTGAACGGTTGGGTGCACGATCATCACCATCTACAACAATGGAGGAAAAATTTCGATTACAGCTCATTCTTTTTTTATATAGTTATTTTTCGTTGTGGAAACCTTTGATATGCGGTTGCATTGTGTGCGTGCAAATTACAAATGTATTTTGATTGTTTTGTAGGTAAAAGTTTTGAATAAAAGCGAACTAGAATCCCTAAGGGAAGAGATCGATCAAATCGACTCCGAAATCGTAAAGCTGTTAAACTTACGGGTCGGCAAAGCCTGTGAGATTGGCAAAATTAAACAAGTTTCGGGCGTTGATCCCTATGATCCTGCCAGAGAGGAGCAGGTTTTTAAGAAACTATCGGGCTACAGTGATGGGCCCTTAAGGGAAGTTTCTCTTCGGGCAGTTTATCGAGAAGTAATTTCTGCATCCATTGCCCTTGAGAAAGATATGACTATTGGTTACCTAGGTCCAGAAGCCACTTACACTCATCAGGCTGCGGTTAAAAACTTTGGATCTGGGCTCAAGTATCAACCCTTGCCTGATATCCCTGATGTATTTTTGGCTGTTGAGCGGGGACATTGCGATTATGGAGTGGTTCCTATTGAAAATTCAACAGAAGGTGCAGTTAACCGTTCACTTGACTTATTGGTCGATTCAGATCTTACCATAATTTCCCAAGTATTTTTGCGGGTTTGTCACTGCTTGTTCAGTCAATCAAGCCTTGCTGAAATCTCCGAAGTCCGCTCGAAGGATCAGGCTCTTGCTCAGTGTTCAGAATGGTTGCGCACTCACCTACCAGGGGCTCAACTTGTTCCTGTTACCAGTACCGCAGAGGCGGTTAAGGAATGCCAGTCAAAAAAGGGAGTGGCAGCTATTGCAGGAGAGCTGGCGGGGAATATTTATGATGTTCCGATGCTAGAGGGTGGGATACAGGACCGTTCCGATAATGTGACCCGCTTTTTGGTGGTCGCTCGTCAATCCTTGCCAATGCGCACGGGAGTAACCTACCGTACCAGCCTCGTCCTGTCCCTGAAGGATGAAGTGGGTGCCCTCCAGAATGCTCTTAAACCTTTCTCTGACCGGGGTATCAACCTTTGTAAAATAGAGTCTAGACCAAGCAAAAGAAAATCATGGGATTACTTTTTCTTTGTCGATTTTATCGGACATCCGGAAGATAAAAGAGTTTGTGAGGCTATGGAAGAGCTTCAGGATGCCTGTGCTTTTGCCCGTTTGTTGGGAAGTTATCCCGAATCAGAGGTTTAAAAAAACAGTACCGAAAGGTCTTGATTTTTACGGGCATTACGAACAACCAAAGCTTCAATAAACTGGCGAAGTTCAAGGTATTTTTGTTCGCACTTGGAGGTCCATCTCTTCCTTCCACCCTTAAGAGATTCCCTTAAGCCAGATACCAACAGTAAGCCGGTCATCGATTCTTGGATTGAGCTCACGAAATCGAGAACCGATGCATGCACCCATAGGGGATTGATCAAATGATGACGTGCATTCCAGTGAACATGCCTGAGGTTTCTTTTATTGGGAAAATGAAACCTTACTACCTGTTCAATACAATGTTCGAATGACTGGATGGACATTCTGTCCTTTCCGTCATTCTCTCGCATAAACGATAAAGTTCTTTGCAACTGCATAGTCTCTTCTGGCGAAGACACACTGCCCATTACCATGAATAATGAGTTTAAGTTTTGCAGTCTTGTATAGTCGTCTTTTCTACCCGCCGCTGCTTTCACCTTTCCTTTCCCCACCCAAATATAAAATTTCCTCGGCGAACCGAGAGAATTGTGTGAAATCCTCGTAGAAACTGGCGTAGCGTAACCATGCAATCGAATCAACGGTACGCAAGCCATGCATCACCGCATCGGCAATCGCCCTACTTGGAAGTTCTTGATCGAACTCATTTTCGATTCTTCGCAGGGTGTCAGATAGAAGGGCATTGATTTGTTCGGCATCGATCGGACGTTTGGCTATGGCCCGCCTTAGGCTCATTGCCAGTTTCGTACGATCAAAGCATTCCCGACGATCGTCTCTCTTGACCACGGTTAGATCCTCATGAAGGACTTCTTCGATGGTACTAAACCGATGACCGCAGGATTGACATTCTCTTCTTCTGCGCGTTGATGCAACCTTGCCTGCCCGCGTTTCGAGAACCTTGAGATCAAGGGATGAACACTTAGGACACAACATTAGTCGTTAACGAGAATTCCACATACCACACACACTGATTATGTTTTAACAATATTTGAGGAAATTCTTCAAGACCATAATTCCACTATCTGTTGCCAGTGATTCCGGATGGAATTGAACGCCCCATACCTCAAGTTCTCGATGCCTCACTGCCATAATTTCCTGCTCCTCAGTCCAGGCAGTGATTTCAAGAATATCCGGCAAACTACTAGGCTCGATCACTAAGGAGTGATACCGCGTGGCGGAGAAGGGGTTAGGCAGTCCCTCAAAAATCTCTTCATTAAGGTGATGAACCGGAGAGGTCTTGCCGTGCATTAATCGGGTAGCTCGGACGATCTTACCCCCAAAAGCCTGACCGATACACTGGTGTCCGAGGCAAACCCCAAGAAGTGGTTTTTGTCCGGCCCATCTCTTGACCGCAGGTAAACTGATCCCTGCCTGGTCTGGATTACAGGGTCCAGGGGAGATAACCAATCCGTCATATGGTTCGATTACAATATCATCGAGGTTTTTTTTGTCATTTCGAAGAACTTCACAATTGGCGCCAAGTTCACCAAAATACTGCACCAAATTATAGGTGAAAGAATCGTAATTATCGATAACGAGTAGCTTCACAAAAGAGATGGCAACTTCAGGAGCCTTTGTAACCTTGTTTTCTTGCCCGTTCCATCAGCCTCAATCCGTTCAGGCGTATAAAGCCTCCGGCATCCTCTGGTTTGTAATCTGATTGATCTCCTTCCATCGAGGCAACTGCAGTGTCATACAGAGAGAATTCAGATTTTCTTCCAACGGTGGTAATATTGCCTTTGTAAAGTTTTAATCTCACTGTGCCGGTTACCTTTTTTTGACTCTGAT
>OMJS01000070.1 GCA_900299365.1 Opitutales bacterium | reverse complement strand
GCCGCCAGCGTTCACTCTGAGCCAGGATCAAACTCTCCAAGAGAGTTGTGCGAATAAACGCACGGCTCGAGTCAAAACGACTCGTTGATTTTCAAAAAAATTGATCGGTGACCCGTTCATTGGATCACACAAAATAACTTTCAAAGAACGACCCTCGAATTTGAGGGAAAGAGTTCCAACAAATAGTGAAAGCACCGACTCGTCAAGAGTAATGAAATATTTTTCTTTTTATTTAATTTGATTTCTCTTAGCCATCAATAACTCCAAAGAACCCTTTTAAATACAGGGGTAGAGCCTGAAAATGGACAACTTATTAAAGTCAATTCAGTGAATTGTTAATAACAATTTAGTTGCTGTTTTGATGAGAAAATGACTTCCAACCGTAGAAATTTCTCATCTTATAAGAAGCCATTTACAACAGCTTTTGCTTTTCTTCATATGCTCTTCGTAATTCTTTTATCTCATTTGAGACTTTAAAACTACCTTATCCAATTTTACCCCCAAATCTACTCCTTTAAGTTGTGAGATTTCTAGAGTTAAACTACACCGTCAAATAACCTATCTTCTGGTTGCTGATATTTTAAATAACAAAGACTTAACAACTTAACTTTAACTCGCAAAACCCAGAAATTCCATTTTCTAACCGATTGTAATGTTCCTCTCCCCTTTTACAAATGTAACATTATTTACTTTTATCCTATTTCGATAGACCCACTAGTTAATATTATGTGAAATAATTAGAATCAACCTCTCACTTAATATAAGCTAAATTTAAAAAGAAAGTTTTTTAGTTGGTAAACTTCACCCGCCCTAATTGCTTTCTTAAATTCGGTACCTTCTGGTGTGAGAGCTTATTTTTACCTGAAAAGTCTTCAATACTATCACCTTCTTACATCCCTCTCGGTCTTTCTCTTTGAAATAAAATTTCTGAGTATCCCGTGGATTGGCTTATAAAAATGGTATATAATTATTTAGCCATTGCTACCGGGCAAGTCTGATCTGCCTTAGAAAAAACGAGTCAGCTAAAGTGTAAACGATTGGATTCCTATTTTAATCTTCACTTTGCCCTCAGTAGATTAAAAGGTTTACACCAACATGGTATACAAATCGGAACTTATCCATGTACACACGGGTTTGCTCGAATACACATTAGCAGGTAGGGACAGCATCCAGTATTTTCCCTCTAAGCTTAATATACCGTTCGACTAGTGATTTGTGACAATGTAATTATGACAGCTCAATAATCCGAGCCAATTGGATGAACAAATTTAAGAGCGCTTACGCGAAAACTTGGACTGGAATTTTTCCACCCGACCCGCTGTATCAACAAAGCGTTTTTCACCAGTGAAGGCAGGGTGGGAGTCCATTGTGATATCACGCACAAGTACATGATGATCTACTCCATCAATGTTTTCGGTTTTTTTGGAACTAGCGGTGGAAACGGTGTTAAATTTCTTACCGGTGGATACATCCACGAAAGAAACCCGGTTGAGAACAGGATGAATATCTTTTTTCATCGGTATCTGAAAATAAGTTAGATAATTAACCCTGGCGTGCTTTGAAGCGAGGATTCGTTTTGTTAATTACATAGAGACGACCTTTACGACGTACAACTTTGCAATCGGGATGACGATTTTTGAGGGTCTTAATGGATGATGCTACTTTCATTACAAAGATCTAAAAAAACAAATCCTTATGCCCTCGTCAATGAAAAGTGCACGCATGGGAATGAAACTTTTGCATTGATTCAAAAATATATATATTCATTATAGTTCTCTTATGAGCGAATCTACAGACGCACCGACCAAGAGTAAAAATCCCGAGCATTATTCCTTCATGGACCGTGATGCTTTGGCCAAATACACCACCGACACCGGAAAAATTTTGCCCCGCAAGTATACTGGACTTACTCCCATGCAACAACGTAAAGTGTCCCGCCTGATCAAAAAGGCAAGACACATGCAAATCCTCAAGTAAGAGGAATTCCCACTAATCCATTCTAAGGTTGTTGATCACCTTAGATGATGCAGTCGCTCGTCTGACTAAAGGCGATGTTGTCGCTTTACCCACCGAAACAGTATACGGACTGGCGGGATTGGCCCTCAACATTGAGACCGTAAAAAAAATCTTTACCATTAAGGGACGACCGGCAACCAATCCATTGATTGTGCACACCTCCTCGCTGGAAAAGGCTGAGGAATTGTGCGAAATCAACGATTGGGCAAATAAGATTGCCTCACAGTTTTGGCCAGGGCCCATTTCCATGGTTCTCCCTAAAAAAGATATTGTTCCCAATATTGTAACTGCAGGCAATGAGACGGTGGCCATTCGGGTACCCCAACATCCAGTCTTTTTGGAGATTCTTAAAAAATTAGAACAACCCCTTGCTGCACCCAGTGCCAATCCCTCCAACCGCACGAGCCCGACCGAGGCAAAGCATATAAAGGAATTGTTTGAGGAAAATAGTCCGCCCACGGTGGATGGAGGAAAAGCCGAGGTGGGTCTGGAGTCCACAGTGATCGATCTATCTGCCGGTACACCAACCATTTTACGCCCAGGAATGATTACTCGTACAGAGTTGGCAAATTGCCTTGGCATGGATGTGGGAACATTAAAATCTAAAACCCAATACAAGCAGGTGGGGAAAGATACTCAGAGTAGTGCCCCATCCCCAGGTATGCAACCGATACATTATGCCCCCAAAACCCCTCTTAATTTGTATCATTCAGTTGGGGAATTTTGGGATTCTCAAAATTTTGATACGGGCGATGTGATAATCGTATCAGAGGAAAAAATTGCGGAGGAAATACGGGCAAAAGGATTGCCAGATAGCACCTATCTTTCAGCCGATGGATGCCCGCATGAAATTGCCCAAAACCTCTACTCTACTTTGATCGAACAAGATGCCCAGAAAGCGAATCGTATGCACCTTATTTTTTCGGGAGCAAGTACAGGGGTAAACTGGGCTATATTGGACCGTTTGCGACGGGCAGCAAGGACTTAAAAAAGTAAGATTTTTCCTCCGCTTGCCAAGATCGGGTTACGCAAGTAGCGCTTGCCATATTAGAAAAATTGCTATTCGAATATTAAAAAACTTAACATCCATTACATATGTCGCGTAAGTTATACCTTTGTGTTTTTCTATCAATCTTTGTCGTGCTCCTAACCAAGCATGTTACACTGGGACAGACCGATGCCCAGCTACGCGACCCGGAATTCCTGATTAAGCAGTACAACGACTTGGCTGCCAAACATAATGCACTGGTGGAAAAAACTAGATCCGTGGTGATGGAAAAATTAAATGCTCCACCCGTGACTATAGAATCTACTAAAAATGCAAAATTGCAGGACGATCTAAATGAAGCACTTGGGCAGATTGCCGCACTCGAAGCCCAGCTCCTCAAATTGAAACAGGAAGGGTTGAGAAGTGTGAACAGCAATCAATACCTCGATGAGACGAATGCGCGCTTACGCAGGCAACTCCAGCAATTAAAGGCGGATGAGAAAGAACTGGAAGTACGTAATCAGGAACTAGCCCTAGAAAATCGTAAGCTCGAACAGGCAATGGACAATTTTGATTCCACTGAGCAGACTGCTTATACCAAAATCCGTAACCTTGAGCTCGCCAACTCAACCTTGGAAAGAAAAACAAAGGATATGCGAACTGACATAAGTGCACTCAAAGCAGAGAACAACAAATTGGAGGCACAACTCGATCGGTCGAACAAAGAAAACGCCAAGCTCAACCAAAAGATCGCCTCTCAAGGAATTGACCAGGAAACCACTGATTCTAGATTAAGTGAGATGAAGGCTTTAATGCGGGAAGCTCAAAACGAGGCAAAAATGCTGGAGAATGAAGAAATTGTTTTGCGGGAGGAATTAATGAATGCCCGTAACGAGATAGCCCGATTGAATGGAATTTTGGCCCTAGAGCAAGATCGTTCATCCCTCGTATTAGTAGATAAAGAAGATCTTTCGCAAAAAGTAAGTGATCTTGAGGTAGAATCTGATGCCTTGCGGGCACAGATTGCCAGCCTTCAACAAATAAATACCGACCTGACGATGGAGGCACAAAGACAGGGAGAAAATGCCCGTGTCATACAAATGACCAATAATGATTTACGGACCAACCTCGAGCGCTTGAACAACCGTAACGATTCTCTGCTCGACACCGATATGGCTCAGAAGGAAGAATTAAGTGTGTTGCGAGCCGAGCTTAATAATCTCGCCATGCAGGAGTCTCGTATATCGAGCGAAATGACCGGTCTTAGGGATTCCAATGAAATGCTACTTGCTAAGACATCTGCCCTAGAGTCAGAGAATGCAGATATGTTACGTGCGGTTGATCTCATGCGCGAAGAGATCGAAAATATCGAGTCAAATGAAAGGAACTTAATTACCAAATTAAAAGACCTCGATCAGGAAAACCAGGAACTAATGAGCCAGAGTGGTTCCCTGCATGATGAACGAGGATTTTTTAAGGATAAATCAAGGGATTTGGAAGTACAACTAAACCGGGCGGTGGCAAATGAGAGATTGCTCAGTCAAGAAGCTGGTATTCTCGAAGCAAATATCAGGGAACTTGAAGAAAAAATCAAAGACCTAGAAAACTCGGGAACAAAAGAATACCAGGAATTACTCGCAGAAACCAGGGCACTGGAATCGGAATATTCTGAGGTTCTGGCCCGTGAACAAGTACTGATAGGCCGGATGAATCTTTTGGAAAAGGAAAATATCCGACTTGAGCAGGACATGGTCAGAATGACCGACCGGGAAACGGATATGAACAGTGCAATTATTGCCCTGAAAGAGGATGTTGCCTACATGGAAAGAGAGTTGGAATCATCTATGCGTATGCGAGAACGCCTGAAAAACAGCATGATTGAAGTGATTGACCGTAATGAAAGATTGGGCGTATCGGACCCCCCTCCTCCCGATCTATCTATTCAACGGTTTTAAGTTCTTGTTTATCCAGAAAATTGTCCCATCACACGGAATTTCTGATAGCGACGCACGGTTAATTCGGCAGGCTTCATCTTTGCCAAATTTTTAAGTTCAGCCAGCAATGAATCCTTGATGGTTTGAGCAGTGGTTTCCCAATCCCTATGAGCGCCACCAGCAGGTTCAGCTAATACACTGTCCACAATTCCGAGCTTGAGCAATTCATTGGCATCAAGCTTGAGAGCTTCCGCCGCATTAGACGCAAAGGCACGGTCTTTCCATAAAATTGCCGCACATCCCTCCGGAGAGATTACAGAATAATATGCATTTTCTAAAATTAATACCCGGTCGGCAACTGCTACTCCAAGAGCACCACCAGACCCACCCTCTCCGATGACTAGGGCAATTATGGGAACTTCAAAATCTGCCATTTCTCGGAGATTCACCGCAATTGCCTCAGCCACATGGCGCTCCTCTGCCCCAATGCCCGGATAAGCACCGGGGGTATCGATCAGGGAAATAATAGGCAGGTTGAAACGATTGGCCATTTTCATAAGACGTAATGCCTTGCGGTAGCCCTCGGGGTTTGGGCAGCCGAAATTACGCTGTAAATTTTCTTCCGTATTTCTGCCCTTTTGCTGGGCTATAATCATAACCGGTTGCCCGTCAATAAAGGCAGGACCGCCAATCAAAGCATGATCGTCCCGAAATAAGCGATCACCATGCAATTCCTCAAAGTTGGTAAAGATACGCGAGATAAGGTCGGGAGAATAAGGACGATTGGGGTGCCGGGATAATTGTACCTTTTGCCAAGGACTCAAATCTGAGTATACTTGACGCTTAGTTTTTTCAATTTTTTTCTCAATTGCTTTGATTTCATCAGTGAAATCCATGTCAGAATTTGCCGATGATTGCATGAGGTCATCCAATTGTTTCTCCAGTTCGAGGAGTGGCTTTTCGAATTCTAGGCTTTGTTTATTTGTGGAAGACATGGTGTTAAAAACAATTTCAATAGATTAGGCACTCTCCCCGTTCTGAGCAAGTTCATCCTTCCAGCCAAGAATTCGTGCCTTGGCGGATGCTTCCTCCGCCCCATTCTTATCTCCTTGAGCGACTAGGATTCTGGCGAGACTGACTGTAGAAGCAAGATCATCGCCATCTAAAGAAAGGGCGTTTCGGCATGCCTCTTCCGCACCTGCCATATTTTTTTGGGCAAGTCTGATTTCGGATAATGCACGCCAAGCATCCAAGTTATTTGCATTCTTGGATAAGAATTCAAGCAGGAGAGATTCCGCTTTTTCCTCTTCTCCTAGGGTGAAATGAAGTACGGCTTGGTCTACAATATTGTTGGATGAGTCTTGAGGCATGTTAATCTAGAGAATTAATCATACTCTGACATTCCATTCGTGGGAAGTAAAGCTCAGCACCTAAATACTTGTATTTTCTTACAATGGAAGACATTTATTAGGGTGGTATTGCTTCATAATCCACACACATCACCCATTCCCTAATGTTATTTCAAGAACCCGACTTTCAAAAACTTCTTCTCTTACACAGCAGGGACAGACGCTGCCAAAAGCTCATCGAGGAACAGAATGAGCTCCCCCAAGACCTTGCCCGAATGGATAAAAATATAGCAGTGGAGAAAGAATCAGTGGAACTTGCCCTTAGTGAGTGGAGAGAACTGGAAGCTCAGAACAATTCATTGGAAAAAGAAATTCTTTCGATGAGCAATCTGATCGCTAAACAAAGAAATCGTCAACTTGAAGTAAAAAAGAATGAGGAGTACCAAGCTTTAGAAAATGAGATTTCTTCATTGCAGTCAAAAATTGAAGAACGGGAAAACTTACAAATAGAGGTTTTGCTCAAAAT
>OMJS01000069.1 GCA_900299365.1 Opitutales bacterium | reverse complement strand
GGTTTGTACCCGCCTCGTCCTTTAAAATAAAAGATTATCAAAAGATAACATACTAGCATTACTGCGGGGAACATAGCAGTGGTTTTAAGAGTTGCCTGTGGAGCAGCGGCTTCGATTTCTCCAAGTACGGCCGTTTCTTCTTCGCTTAGTTCAGCTTTTTTATCAGGGCTAACTGCTTTATAAGCTCCGAAAACTCCCTGCTTTTCATCAACCACTTTTGCATGGATGGCGGGTTGTTCTGTAGCAAGTAACTTTTCAGTTGTTTGATCCTGAAATAATCCAAGGAATTGGGCACCTACAACTCCTACACCTAACATACCTACTCCACCCATAGCGTTGAGGGACAAAGCTCCTCCTTTGGGGAATTGTTCAGATACGACCCCAAGCATGGTTGGCCAAAAGAAGGTCTTACCAAAAGCATAGAGAGTGGCGGCTGCAAAGATCATGGCTGCTCCAGTGGCCCCAGATAAAGCAACTAAGCCAATGCAGGCAATTGCACTGGAAAGAGCAAGCAAGCCGAGAGGGGAGAGTTTGTGCACGATCGGACCAGCATAAAAGCGCAGCAAGGCCATGATGGCAGAAGTATAGACCAATACCCATGCACCGTTATCCCCCATGACGGATTGCATAAGAGGAGTGATCCAACTATCAGTTCCGAGCTCAGTGGTGGCCAGAGGAATCATGATGAGTAAGAGAAAGACGAAAAGGGGACGCCCCAACGACTTTAGGTATAGGAAAGAACCAACTGTAATTACTCCAACAGTTCCATATTTTACATTATCGCTCCAACCTTCTGCGGATACCACTCCTGGTCGGGCTAGTTCCCAAACAATAAGGGCGGAAATAATCAGAGCACCCAGTGCACCAATTTCTTTAAGCATGTCCTTATAGGTAACCCCAGCAGCAACGCGTTCGTTTTCAGGGAACTCACACTTGATGAGCATGACGAAATAAATGATGGTTGGAATTAAGATCAATCCGACCTTGGTCTGCCAGTCAGCAGTGCCCATCGCTATGGCGAGTATACCACCGAGAACCAGACCACCTGGCCATCCAGCATGAAGAATGTTTAGCCACTTAGTCTTATCTTTGTTAAACATAGTAGCAGCAACCGGATTGATATACGCTTCTACTGTACCGTTTCCAAGAGCCACAATAAATGTCGCCCAGTAAAGAGAGTCATACCCAGTGGCAGTGTAGGTCATGTAAAAGGAAACAACATGACAAACGAAGCCAAAGATCATCGCAACCTTGTAGCCAATTTTGTCAATGATTAGACTAAAAATAACAATGCTGATCGCGAACGGCCAAAGACCGACCCCAAAGATTTCTCCTTGTTGAGTTTTGGAGAGATTAAACTCAGCCCCCCACTCACCGATGATTTGTGCACGGACGATAAATCCAAATGCTGTTGCAACGAGGGCGATGAAACACCCCCAGAATAATTTCATGTCAGGTTCCGAATTTTGATTACTCATAGTTTATTAATGGGCTGGTTATTGTAGTAATTAACTAGGGTAGAAGGTTCCAATCATTACAAATGATAGTTTCATGGCAAGCCCGAATACTGCTGCACACAGTTGATAAAAAAGTATGCTATTTGTTTGCTTTCGCCCAACTGTCTCTCATTGCGACGGTACGATTAAGCACAAGTTTATCTGAATCTGCTCCATCTGGATCGACACAGAAGTATCCTACTCGTTCAAGTTGGAAGGGCTTGCCAGTCTCCATACTAAGAACGGAAGCTTCTACTAGAGCGGTGTCCACAGTTTGTAAAGATTCAGAGTTGAGGTTGTCGGTAAAATCTCCGTCTTCTTCCACTTTGTCCGGATCTGGAGTTTTGAATAAACGGTCGTATAAGCGGATTTCACATGCCTTGGCTGTGGAGGCATCCACCCATTGAATGGTTCCCCTTACCTTGCGCCCATCCGCGGTGTCGCCCCCGCGGCTCTCCGGATCATATTCACAAATTAATTCAATAATTTTTCCTTCTTCATCTTTCACAATCTCGGTGCAGGTAATATAAAAAGCGTATTTTAAACGCACTTCCTTACCGATAGACATGCGGAAGTATTTTTTGGGCGGGTCTTCCATGAAATCATTGCGGTCGACATAGAGATGCTTGGAGAAGCTCACCGGGCGGGTGCCGGCATCGGAATCTTCCGGATTGTTGACTGCATTCACGGTTTCCACCTGATCATCAGGATAATTCGAAATGGTCACTTTTAAGGGATCGAGTACTCCGAGCCGGCGGGGAGCACAGAGGTTGAGGTCATGCCGCAGGCAATGCTCCAGCAATTCGACCTCGATCACATTGTCGCGTTTCGCCACGCCCACTTTCTCGCAAAAGTCTCGAATCGATTTAGGAGTATATCCTCGGCGACGCATTCCCTGCAGGGTGGGCATGCGGGGATCATCCCATCCGTTCACATGACCTTCCTGAACGAGTCGGAGCATCTTACGTTTGCTCATGACGGTGTAATTGAGATTAAGCCGGGCAAATTCAATTTGCTGGGGATGATGAATGCCAAGGTTTTCGCAAAACCAGTCATAGAGGGGGCGATGATGCTCAAATTCTAGGGTACAAATGGAATGGGTGATGCCTTCAAGCGAATCGGACTGACCGTGGGCAAAATCATAGGATGGATAAATCTTCCATTTGTTATCCGTTTTGGGATGTTCCTGATGAATGATCCGATAAATGACCGGGTCACGCATATTAAGGTTAGGGGAGGTCATGTCGATTTTTGCCCGAAGGGTTTTCGCCCCATCGGAAAATTCTCCCAGTTTCATTCTTTCAAAGAGCTCCAAGTTTTCTTCTACCGATCGCTCGCGGTATGGGCTATTGGTACCAGGTTCCACCAAAGTTCCGCGATGTTTTCGCATCTCCTCAAAAGTGAGATCGCAAACAAAGGCCTTGCCATGCTTGATCAATTGCACCGCCCAGGCGTGCAGTTGGTCAAAATAATCAGATGCATGAAAAAACCGGTCCTCCCAGTCAAACCCGAGCCAACGGACATCGCTCTGGATCGCCTCCGCGTATTCCGTTTTTTCGGCGACCGGGTTGGTGTCGTCCAAGCGGAGGTTACAAAGACCACCAAATTCCTGAGCTATTCCAAAATTTAGGCATATACTCTTGGCGTGACCCAAATGAAGATACCCGTTGGGCTCAGGAGGGAAGCGGGTATGCACACGGCTGTCATTTTTCCCGGATTCCTGGTCTTCTTTTACCCGGGTACGGATGAAGTCGAGATGTTGTTCGGTTTGCTCTGGTTCGCTCATATCTGAAGAAAAGTAGATATTTTGGTGTGACTAATCGATACGGTTGCCGTAGCGGGATGCGTAGTCTTTTTCCAATGACTTCAATCCTTTCTTGCTGAGTCCATTGCCTGACTCACCAAGAATGGTAAGCGCACTGCGCAATCGCATGCGGGTTAGGTCGGGGCCAAGCAGGGCAAGGGCATCAAAAAGTGGAAGAGAAACGGGAGCTCCACTCATCGCGACAAAAAAGAGGGGCATCAACTGTTTAAGTTTCATTTCCTCAGTTTCGGCAATTTTTTGAAAGATTGATGAAAGAGTGTGGCGGTTCCAAGGTGATGCCTTTTCCAATTCCCATTCCGCAATTTTAAGTAATTTGGCGGGCTGATCTGATTGCAATTTCCCGGTAAGTGTTTCCAGATCGTATTCTGGTTGGTCAGAAAACAGGAATTGAGCGAGCGGGAAAAAATCGGAAAAGGTTTCTAGTCTCTGCAGGGCGAGAGGCAGGATCTTTTCTAGAAAATTGGGATTCGCTTTCCATGTCTGCAAACGCTGAACCACTTCTTCGGGTTGAAGTTGTTCACGTAGGTAGCGGCCATTGAGCCACTTCAATTTAGCGAGATCAAAAATAGGTCCTCCCAAACTGATTCTTTTTAAGTCGAAAGATTCCGATAATTCATTGATGGAGAAAATTTCCCGCTGATCGGGAAGGGTGTAGCCCATCATCCCTAGGTAATTGATAAGAGCCTCAGGTAAATATCCAGCATCTCGGAAATAAAAGATACCAGTGGGATTCTTCCGCTTGGATAATTTTGACTTGTCCGGATTACGCAGAAGGGGAAGGTGGGCAAATACCGGTACTTCCCATTCCAAGTATTGATAAAGTAGTACATGTTTGGGGGTGCTGCTGATCCATTCCTCTCCGCGGATCACATGACTAATTCCCATGTAATGATCATCCACCACATTAGCGAGGTGGTAGGTGGGGAAACCATCGGTCTTGCGGATCACCTGGTGATCGATTTGGGTCCAGTCTATGGAGACATCTCCCCGCAATTCATCCGTAAAAGTACATTCACCTGACTCAGGGATTTTCATCCGCACTACAAAGGGCTCGCTTTTAGCCCTTTTAGCAGATTCTTCTGGAGATAGAGAGAGACAATGCCCATCGTACCGAGGGGTCTCTTTGTTCGCCATTTGTTTTGCTCTTAACTCATTGAGTCTTTCCGGGGTACAGAAACAGCGGTAGGCGTGACCTTTCTCTAGTAGGCGGTTTATTTCCTGTTTGTACAGATCTAGACGTTCGCTCTGGCGGTAAGGCCCATGCTCTCCTCCACAGTCCGGTCCTTCATCCCATTCGATACCAGTCCAGTGTAAGGCATCAAAAATAGCCTCCTCGGATTCCTTGGAGGATCGCTGACGGTCCGTATCCTCGATCCGTAAAATAAACTGGCCGCCATGTTTTCGGGCAAAAGCAAGGTTAAACAAAGCCATGTAGGCAGTGCCCAAATGGGGAGCTCCCGTGGGAGAGGGGGCGATACGTGTGCGGACGGTAGCTGGCATAATCAAATCGAAAATTAGTAATACCTTTAAGGATTCCTGATCTAAGGACGAACAAATTCAGTCATATCTTGCCTCGTATGGCTCAATCCTGTAACCAAAGAACAAATGAAAACCCTAATCGTTGGTGCAAATGGAAAAGTGGGTACCATTTTGAGTGGCAAAATGTGGGCAGCTCATGATTTTTCTCCAGTTGCCCTGATTCGCGATCCTCGCCAGCAGACAAAGTTTACGGCACTGGGTCTCCCTTCTGTGGTTGGCGATTTGGAAGCTGGCATTTCTGATTTTTTACCTGGTATGGATGCAGTGGTTTTTACTGCAGGGTCCGGTGGCCATACTGGTCCTGAAAAAACCATCGATGTCGATCAAAACGGAGCGGTCCGGTTGATTATGGACTGCAAAAAGCATGGAGTTCGCAGATTTATTATGGTTAGTGCAATTGGAGCGGATCCCAATAGCGAGTCTCCAAGAATCCAACACTACCTGCGGGCCAAGGGAGTGGCCGATGGAGCTCTAAGGGCCTCGGGACTCGATTATGTTATACTCGCTCCGGGCACATTGCTTGAAGAACTCGGTACTGGACGAATCGAAGCGGCACAGGAGCTCGGGCATCATGGATACCTACCAAGAGAGGATTTAGCAGATTGCATTTTAGAGTCCGTTCGCAATTACAATTGTGTCGGAAAAACGGTGGAAATTATTTCAGGTGGTAAAAAAATTAAGGATGCCATCGCCGATGCTGTGGGCGGACAAGCCCAGCCTGCTATATTGTGAGTAACATTTCCCCTTTCCTTCTTGAGGAATTAAGAAAAATGGGCATAAAGGAGTTTCAATTTCATAACTCTCCAGAATTGAATAAAATAAAAATAGATTTTTCTTTCACGCCGGCTCCCCGAGGAGCCTTTTTTTTGATTTTTTTTCCGCTGCATGCCTAAGAGAAACGATATTGAACACATCCTGATCATCGGATCAGGTCCCATAATAATCGGCCAAGCCTGTGAATTTGATTACAGTGGTGCTCAAGCCTGTAAAGCCCTGCGCGAAGAAGGTTACCGCGTTTCGCTGGTCAATAGTAACCCCGCTACCATAATGACTGACCCAGAGTTTGCTGATGCGACTTTTGTGGAGCCTCTCACCTTGGAAAGTGTGACCAAGATCATTGAAAAAGAAAAACCGGACGCTTTGTTGCCCACTTTGGGCGGGCAGACCGGTCTTAATTTATCCCTCGATCTATTCCATGCTGGCGTGCTGGAAGCCAATGGGGTGGAGATGATCGGTGCGAAACCGGATGCAATCAAGAAAGGCGAAGACCGTGAACTCTTCAAACAGGCAATGCTCAAAATCGGACTGGATGTAGCCCGTTCTTTTTCTATCAATTCCTTGGAGGAAGCTCAGTCACACCTCGAAGAACTTGGAGATTTCCCTATCATTCTTCGACCTGCTTTCACCTTGGGTGGAACCGGGGGCGGGATTGCCTACAACCGCGAAGAATTTGACCAGCTTGTCAAAAACGGACTCGATGCATCTCCGGTTAATCAAGTGCTGATGGAGGAATGCCTCTTGGGATGGAAAGAGTATGAGATGGAAGTGATGCGGGACTATAAAGACCAATGTGTGGTCATTTGTTCCATTGAAAATTTTGACCCCATGGGGGTGCATACGGGTGACTCCATCACCATTGCTCCTGCGATGACCCTTTCTGATAAGGAATATCAATTAATGCGCGATGCCTCCTTTGCCTGCATCAGAGAAATCGGAGTGGAGACGGGAGGGAGCAATATTCAGTTCTCCACAGACCCTAAGACCGGGCGTATGGTGGTAATTGAAATGAACCCTCGGGTTTCCCGTAGTTCCGCCCTCGCATCCAAGGCAACCGGATTTCCAATTGCTAAGTTTGCTGCCAAATTGGCTGTGGGATATTCGCTGGACGAATTACGAAATGATGTGACCAAGGAAACCCCAGCCTCTTTTGAGCCATCCATAGATTATGTGGTCACCAAGGTGCCCCGTTTTACTTTTGAGAAATTTCCTGAGACTGATTCGACGCTGACTTCGGCGATGAAATCGGTAGGCGAAGCGATGGCAATTGGCCGGACTTTTAAGGAATCCTTTCAAAAAGCGATGCGCTCTTTGGAAATTGGACTGAAAGGCTTTGAAGCTGGGAAACTGGTCGATTTGGAACTTGATAGTTCAGCCATTAGGGCAGGTGTGAAAAGACCCTCTGCGGATCGACCCACTTATTTATACAAAGCCTTAGATACTGGGATGACCGCAGAAGAAATATCGAAACAGTCAGGAATAGATCTTTGGTTTACTACCCAGTTAGTCGAACTGTATGAGATTGGTCAGTTCTTGAAGGAAACGAACCTAGATTCCATAGACAACGAATCATTCCGCCAAGCCAAAGAAGCTGGTTTTTCTGACCGGCAATTAGCCGATTACTGGGAGTGCGAACCTGCAGAGGTGCGTGCGAAGCGACTGTCTTTTGGCATTGAGACCACTTTTCGTCTGGTAGATACCTGTGCCGCTGAGTTTGAAGCGTTTACTCCGTATTATTATTCTTCCTACGGAGATGAGAATGAGATCAAAAAATCGGACAAGAAAAAGATTATGATTCTTGGAGGTGGACCCAATCGGATCGGGCAGGGGATTGAATTTGATTATTGCTGTGTCCACGCTTCTTTTGCTTTGCGTGAGGCAGGATATGAGACAGTGATGGTGAATTCCAACCCAGAGACCGTTTCCACTGACTACGATACTTCCGACCGTTTATATTTTGAACCTCTCACACTGGAAGATGTACTGGAGATTTATCACCAGGAGGGATGTGACGGTGCCATTGTCCAGTACGGTGGACAGACCCCTCTGAACCTTGCCACTGGTCTCAAGGAAGCCGGAGTTAATGTAATTGGCACATCGCCCGAGAGTATTGACCTTGCTGAAGATCGCGAAAAATTTAAACGAATTCTGGAGGAGATTGGTCTGAAGCAGCCTCAGAATGAAACCGCGATGTATCCTGATGAGGCCGCGGAAAAAGCAGCCCGGATTGGGTATCCAATTTTATTGCGTCCTTCTTTCGTGCTCGGCGGGCGGGGCATGTTTATAGTTTACGATGAAAGCGAACTAAACGGAGTGGTCAAAGAGGCCTTTGCTGTGGCACCTGGTAAACCCGTGCTACTCGATAAATTTTTGGAAGAGGCAATTGAGTTGGATGTGGATTGTATATCTGACGGGGATACCACCGTGGTTGGTGGAATGTTGCAGCACATAGAATTTGCCGGGGTGCACAGTGGTGACGCGGCGATGGTTCTTCCTCCGCATGACCTTGATACTGCAATGATTGATGAGGTCCGTCAGGCTTCGCATGATTTAGCCAAAGCACTTAAAGTCATTGGCCTGATGAATATTCAGTTTGCGATCAAGGATGGCGAACTTTTCCTGATCGAGGTGAACCCGCGGGCATCCCGTACGGTTCCTTTTGTCAGTAAAGCGATTGGAGTTCCTCTGGCCAAACTTGGTGCTCGGGTGATGGCAGGAGCAAAGCTGAAAGACCTAGGTTTCACGGAGGAGATAACCCCAAAACACTGGGCGATCAAGGAAGCTGTTTTTCCGTTTAATAAATTTCCTGGCTCTCCTATCGTGCTAACACCAGAAATGCGCAGCACTGGAGAGGTGATGGGACAGGATGAAGATTTCGGCATTGCTTTTGCCAAGACTCAGATGGCGGCAAAGCCATCCCTTCCCATGGAGGGAACTGTTTTCATGAGTGTAAAAGATTCAGATAAGCCTAAAGCATTAGATATTGCCAAGGGTTTATATGAGTTAGGTTTTAGTTTTGTTTCCACCGAGGGTACGGCAAAATTTCTCAATAAAAATGGAATAAAGGCTGAAAGCACTTTGCGGATCAGTGAGGGGCGTCCTAATGTGGCTGACCTTATTAAAAACGGAAAGATACAGTTGGTGATCAACACCCCGCTTGGATTGATTCCACGCCGTGATGAAAATGGTATTCGCAGTGAAGCTGTTCTACACAGCGTTCCGGTAATCACTACACTTGGTTCTGCTTTTGCGGCCTTGCAAGGAATTCGTTCAATCAAGGAAAAGAAGTTTTCCGTAAAATCACTTCAAGCCTACCATCCCGCGTGAGTACCTCTGTTATTGCCTTGCTTCATGGCCCTGATAAACCAGGACTGGTAGCGAAGACTGCAGGGTGGATTCATCAGCGTGGTGGAAATGTGTTACATGCCGACCAGCACTTGGATCTCGATGAGAATATCTTTTTTCAGCGAGTAGAGTGGCAGCCATCATCTGACCGGGAACTTGATGAGGAAATGCAGTCTTTTCGTCAATTAGTAGAGGGGGAACTGGGCATGCAACTACGGCTTGCCAGAAGTGATTATCGATTACGGGTTGCCTTTATGGTGACCAAGGAAGATCACTGTTTTCATGACCTTGCTCTGCGTCATCGAGCAGGTGAACTGGATGCAGATTTGATTGGTGTGCTTTCCAACCACGATTTATTAAGCGATGTTGCAGACACTTACTCATTGCCCTTTGTGCACATTCCAGTGACTAAGGATTCGAAGGCGGAGGCCGAAGCACGCCAACTCGATTGGTTGGCAGAAAATAAAATCGATTTGCTCGTTCTTGCCCGCTATATGCAGGTATTATCCCCCGAATTTTTAGAGAAGGTGGGATGTCCGGTGATTAATATTCATCACTCCTTTCTTCCCTCCTTTGCCGGAGCCAAGCCCTATCATCAGGCACACAAGAGGGGGGTGAAATTGATTGGAGCAACGGCTCATTTTGTCACTCAGGATTTGGATGAAGGTCCAATTATTGAGCAGGATGTTGCCCGGGTCAGTCATCGGCACGGTACCAAAGAATTGATCGAACGTGGAAGAGATTTGGAAAAACTAGTCCTTGCCGCAGCCGTCCGTAGGCATCTGCAACACCGAGTATTGGTCTACGGTAACAAGACGGTGATTTTTGATTAACCTGAGATGGAGTTTAATCTTGAGGCAATTTTGTGGTATGCCCTAGCGGTGGATTGTTCCTTTGCTCTGACTGTCAGCTGGTTCTTAAAGGACTGGTACGATTCCGCTGCTCCTTCTATTGCCAAACATTTCCCTGCTACTAAGGCGTGGAGTATCGTTTACTTGGTACTTACTCTATGGCTAGGGTCTGCTCTTCTGCGTGCCGGGATATTGCCTTGGTAGGTTTTTTCTTCTGTTACTTTGCATTCAGTCAAATTTCCCTAAGAAATTTGGAAATATTTTGTATTTTATGGTATATTAGCGTACTTAAACTAAATATTATATGAAAACATCTCTCCTTTTACTCTTTATTGTTTCTGGCCTTGTGGTATACGGTGCTTGTCCGCAAATGCGAAAGAGTGGATACAAACCCCCTCAAGTAAAATATACAAATCCAGTAGTTCCAAACTACTCTGTTTCAACCCAGATATATAAAGATCCCAAAGTCTATAAGTTCGTTGTGAACGAGGAGAGATTTAAAAAACTAAGCGAAGCCCGCAAGCACATGACAAAATTACAAAAAGATGCAAAGAAAGAGGGCAGGAAGGTAGAGGTTCTTAAAATAAATAGATATACTTACAAGGTAATCTCAGAGAAAGAAGCTAAGGAAGAGTACAGCCAACTAGTATCTTCAGAATAAAGAATATCCAAGGAATTTACATATTGACGATGAAATTGGAGGAGATTCCCAATAGTACCAAAGAAGTTAAAAAGTTCTCTAATGGAAATATGCTTTTAACTCTTTGGTTTAATGAATCACATTGCAAGAGCATGGAAGTGGTTTTTGATATGCTTACCAGTGAATCTGTTTTATTTTGCAGTAACAGAAATACCCATTACTACGATGCCGAACATGAAGTTCGATATGGATATGAGCTTTCCAAGGTAGCAACTAAGTTTAAAAGTGTACCTAAATGTAAACTCGATACTTTAAAACTTTCTATCAGTCAGTTGGATATTAGACTAAAAGAGCTAGTCCTTAATTTCCTAAAAAACTGTTTAAATTGTTAAGCAATCGTTTTTGAAAGAGTCCCTCAAATATGACTTAGGCCAATATGCCCTTGGCACATTTTCCAATTCCGTCTTTGGTGGCATAAAAGGGTCGTTTTTCCACTTCGTATGCGGTCTTCGGATTGATGCCCATGATGGTGTAGATGGTGGCATGCAAATCCTCGATCGATAAAGGATCTTTCACCGCCATCAAGGGTCGCTCATCTGCGGTGGCTCCATAGACATGTCCTTTTTTTACTCCACCTCCCCACATCATGATGCTGGAACCACCAGTGAAATGACGGTGCAGACCGTACTGTTTCATTTCAGTTAATTTATCGGTGCGGGCACGGGACTGATCAGGGGCGGAAGAGCCAGGCACCCCCTCGATCATCATATCACGGCTGAATTCACTAGCCAAAATAACAAGGGTACGGTCAAGCAATCCACGGGCTTCAAGATCATGGATTAATTGGGCAACCGGTTGGTCGATTTCCTTTTTCATCCGATTGGCAGTAGTATGACCATTCTCATGGGTATCCCAGTTAAGGAACGGAACATATTCAGTGGTCACTTCCACAAATCTCGCTCCTTTTTCCACCAAACGACGGGCAAGCAAACAACCCTGTCCAAACCTAGAGTCTCCATATTTACTTGCGGAATCTTTGTCTTCCCGGGTTAGATCAAAGGCATGTTTTTCATCTGACTGGAGCAGGCGATGAGCCGCCTCCATCGAGCGGATCATGGACTCTCCCTGGAAATCGCTCAGATGGTCTCGGTTTGGATTTTGATTAAGTAGTTTTTGGAAGTGTTTGTACCGGTTGCTGAACCTGCTTGGTTCCATTCCTTTAGGCGGTTGTACTGACTGCACCGCCTGATCTGGATAGGGAAGATTCATGGGACCGTATTCGGAGCCAAAAAAACCTGCGGTTGTGAATGCTTTTAATTCTTCTTTTTCTCCAACCCCCTCCAATCGTTGGCCTATATTGATAAAAGGTGGAACTACATCATTTTTGGGACCCAATACTTTGGCCATCCACGCACCGATGTGCGGAGCGGCAACCGTAAGGGGAGGAACATAGCCCGTATGCCAGTGATACTGGTGACGGGAGTGAAGGATCGCACCGAGGTCTGGTTGAAATGCCGAACGAATTAAAGTGCCACGGTCCATCACCTGAGCAATATTCTCCATGCCCTGACTGATTTTTACCCCGTCGACATTGGTGTCGATTGCAGGAAAGGTACTGAGGATGTTTTTAACTTCGAGTCCATCCTCGTAGGGTAAATAGGCTTTTGGGTCCAAAGTATCGGGAGCAGCCATGCCACCCGCCATCCATAACAAAATACAGGAATCTGCACGAGCGGGTGGATGAACAATTTGTTCGTTTCCCCAGAGTCGGGTACCGGGAGATGCGAGAGCAGTAGTGGATGCTAATCCGAGTTGCTTAAGAAAGTCGCGTCTTTGGATGGATTCAAAGGAAGTCATTGTTTTGTAGGAGTGATGAAATAATTTGTTTTAAAGAATGAGGCGGATTGTCTGTTCAGTCATTATAATTCGATTCGATGGGTTGAACTCCATTGACATAGACTACGTTGTAACCCCCATCGTCATTTTTATCCATTGACCATCCGTCATATGAATTTTTTGCCAAGTAAAAGCGGCATAATTGTCCCACTTTGGGTTGTGGGTAATAAGACTGTCCTCCAGGAGGTTGACGCGTTTTGCCATTCCAAGTGCGACTCCAATAACGGACATAAACCAAACTTTCATCTATCTTGCCTTTTGTTACTTTTTCAACAACCACTTCTGCAACTTTTCGCTCGTAATTGAAGCTACTCATTAAGGAAATATCTTCCACTTGCTTAAATGAATAGATAGCTTGCACTTTCCCAAAAACAATATGCGTAGCAACTTGCTGAAGCTTTTCTTCTGAGTATGGAGCCTTAGCACCTGTGCATACAAATGGAAAGTATAGCAGAGCAAAAACTACATGTGAGTAATACTTCATTTTTAACGGATGATTTGAAAGTCAGGTTGCATGAAGACCATCCATAATAAATCTTCCACACCTTGCTGATTTAATAAGTTATTAGAAACAGCGAGCAGGGTTTGTTTCTCCGCTTCTGTCGGAGTTCTTCCAAGAGCGTGGCGATATAGCCAGACTGGAATATTATTGCTATTTTCCAAGCGGGATAAATTTTTTGCCCCTTCTCTCAGGGTATTGGATAAAATTTCCCCGTTGGCTAAATCGATCGCCTGCAGGGTAGTGAGGGAGGAAGGTCGGGAGGTAACCACCTGATCTCGATGGGGACGGCCAAGAGAACGCATCAAAAAGTCATTAGCCACCAAGGATGCACGCACGGGTGGTTCCGCACCGGTTTTGCCGTCCTGTATGTCGCGATTTTGCAGAGCCTTGTGCCAGGGCCCTTGACCGTAATCTTTTTCAACGTGAGCGGGTGTCCATGACTGACCGGGTATTTGGGCCTCCCAATCTTTGCCGGTTTCGACCACTTGAACTCCTTTTTCATTTTGCAAGACAAGCTGGGCAACAAAGCCCTGGCTGCCTCCAAACATTTCTGCTTCTACCTCGATTGTATTGATACCAATTTTAAAAAGGTCTCTTTGGACCATCTTGACGGGCTTTTGCCATATGGTGGATTGGGCAACTGAACGACCATTAATGGTGAGGTTGAAGGCATTGTCACAGGTGGCAAGAATGCCTGCCCGCACAGGCTTTTCTGTAAGATTGATTTCCTTGCGTAAATTGATTTTGGATGCCTGATCTTTTGACCATATCCACTTAGAGGTAATTTTATCTGGCCAGGGAAACTTGTGTACTTCAACAGAAGTTGGCTTTTTAGCCACCCGACTGCGGTCAACCTTGGCATTGGCATTCTTGGGATGGCTTGCGGTAACCTGCCAGATGGAGTCCATCAATTGTTCGGCAGACATACGTTTTGGAAGGGGGCCATTGTAAACATAATCAGCACCTGGTTCCTCGGAGAGAAGATCGCTACGGGAGCGGTAGGCATGGGAGGTCATCACAAAACGCATGAATTTTTTGAGATCGTATCCATCCTTAGCAAAGCGAATTGCAAGATAGTCGAGCAGGTCCTCATTCCATGGCTTGGTGTGCATCGCATCCACTGGATGAACAATTCCACGCCCCATTAATTTTGCCCAGATCCGATTGACGATGGTCCGGGTAAACCGTCCGTTTTCCGGATGAGTCATTAATGCAGCTAATTGCTTCAGTCTATCTTTTTTCGAGGCCTTGGGATCGATTTGGCCAAGTTCGGGAAACATCCAACGCGGGGTAGCCATTTTACCAGTAGGAATATCACAACGTTCCAATTCGAGGGTTTCCTCGGCAAATACGGCGGCCAGATCATAAGCCTCCTGCAGAGTCCAACGATCAATAAAACTATCATGGCAACTAGCACACTTCATATTAATTCCCAAAAAGACTTGCGATACATTTTGAGCGAATTGCATGTTGCGGGTTTGGCTAGCATTTACAGTTCCTCTCCATTTTATCCCATTGATAAAACCGGCGGCATCCTTCTGGGCATCGATCAGTTCACGGGTCATCTGATCATAGGGCTTATTATCGCGGAGCGCCTGGTAGAGCCAGGTGGTGATCTGAGTGCGCCCTTTGGTGATAAAGCCAGTTCCGGTATAATCGTTGCGTAAGAGATCATTCCAGAAAGTCATCCAGTGATCGGCATAGGAAATATTACGACTCAGTAATTGATCTACCAATACTTTGTGTTTCGTTTTTGACTCGTTATTTAAAAATGAATCGAGTTCTTCCGGGGTGGGCAACAATCCGATGGTATCGAGGTATGCCCTACGAAGAAAGGTTTCATCCGTGGCAGGGTTGGGAAGGGGGGCGTTTCGTTTGATTAAGTCCTGATCAAGAATTCGGTCAATTGCATGGGTTCTTTCCTTGGTGGGATTCGGAAGATCAACCATTCTGGGTTTGAGTTTTGGTTCCCATCCGGAATCACCCAGGCGGATTTCCTCGGGCCACTCCATTCCTTCAGCGACCCATTGATGAAGCGTTTCTACTTCTTCCTTGCTAAGACCCGGACCTTTGGGCGGCATGCGATCATCCGTATCCTCACTGGCGACAAGTTCTAAAAAATAACTCTCACTCGGATCACCGGGCACTGCAACTTCTCCACCTTCCCCACCAGCAAGAAATTCATTCCGGGTGTTCATGGATAGACCACCTTTCTTTTTTCCCTCGGTATGACATTCCGCACATTGTTTTTTCAGCACCGGCATCACCTGATGAACAAAATCTACCTTGGCAAATATAGGCACACCTAAGCAAAGGAGGTAATAGATAAATATTGGCAAGGAAATGGAAGGTTTCACGTTTTTTATATGTAAGAGCTGTTAATTATCTTACTCAGATGACTGCATATAGCCAAGTGAATCAAGCAGATATAATTGGAGGCTTTTGAACCGTTTGAAAAACCGGTCAAGCTTATGCCTGATGAAAAAGCATTTCCATCGCACTCCAAGCATTGTTGCCACTATTCCCATGAAGGGGGATTTGGCAGGAACTTGTTTCTTCCCACCATTTTTGCATCAGGGTATTTTTGCTCATTTTTTCCATATCGGAGGCAAAATCATTTCCGGTGTATTCAAAATAACTGAATAGGTATTTTTTTCCTTCTAATTTGGTAATAAAAATAGAGAAGTTTTGTAAACCGGCCAGATGGATTTGTTCCAAGATATCTGGCCAAACCTTTTCGTGCAGATCGCGATAATATTTCTCTTTTTCCTGATTAAGACCGATTACCGATCCAAACCGCTGAATTTTTGTTTCCATTATTTTCTTACATCAGCTGCCTTGAACCAAATCCGCATCGGTTGGCTTACTGCAGGTAAGAAAATTCCTTTAGGTTGAACAGGGCGTGTGCCAAATCAGCCCATGCACGCTGGTCCACCTTGCCATATTCCTTGCCCTGTAATTCCACAAATGCGAGTAATTGGTCGGTTTTTTCTTTGGAGGGAATTTTCCCATGTGCATGTTCCACCATTTGCTCAATCCGCTTGCGGGAATCTTTTTGGTTGGCGGTTTTTTGAGCCCATGAATTTGCCAGTTTGGAGACTAGTGGATCATTCATCAAAGTGAGAGACTGAGCCGGCACATTAGAGTTTCCCCTTCTTCCCTTGGGACCAAATGGACTCGGCATATCGAACGCCAGAAGAAAAGGATTAAGGAAGTTACGGTAGATTGTTTGATATATACTTCTTCTACCATTTCCATCCAAAGGCCCGCTTGGGCGTGAACCACGACCGGTCATAAAAGCAGTCCGATGCGTGGGGACGCCTGGACCAAACGAATGTAGGTTGATCCGTCCGGATACTGCCAGGAGAGAATCCCGGATTGCTTCTGCCTGTAACCGCCTGACAGGCATGCGGTGAAGCATAATGTTATCCGGGTCAATCTGGGAAATCTTTTCAGGAGAAAGCTGAGGACTTGCCTGTGCTGCCTGACCATAGGTTTGGGATAAAACAAT
>OMJS01000068.1 GCA_900299365.1 Opitutales bacterium | reverse complement strand
AGCTTTTAGGCATTACATTTGAAGAGGACTACATCTCCATCTGTAAAAATATACTCTTTCCCTTCCAGTCTCAACTTTCCCGCATCACGGGCAGCCGCCATACTTCCTGCTTCAATCAAGTCTTCGTAGGATACCACCTCTGCCTTAATAAATTTATTCTCAAAATCGGTATGAATTACCCCGGCACATTGGGGTGCAGTCATACCTTTACGGAATGTCCATGCCCGTGCCTCTTTTTCTCCAGCAGTCAAAAAACTTGCTAGTCCTAGCAAATCGTAAGTTGCTTGTATTAGGGATGTAACACCCGAATCAGCCACTCCCATCGCTTCGAGGTATTCCTTGGCTTCGTCGTCTTCGAGTTCCGACAATTCCTCCTCCATTTTGGCAGAGATTGCACAACAGGCGGCATCCTGCTGACTGGCTGCCCATTGTTGGAAAGTAGTAAACATAGAATTACTGGACGGGTCTGCAATTTCTTCTTCCTTTAAGTTACATGCATATAGCATGGGCTTGGAGCTTAGGAGATGAAAAGTTTTTAACCGTTCCACTTCATCCTCATCCATAGGCAAAAGGTTGGCAGGTTTTCCCTCGTCTAGATGAGGGGTCAGTTTTTCAAGCAAGGCGACATTTGCCGCTGCATCCTTGTCCTGTCCGCGTGCTTTTTTTTCGTTTTTCTGTAACTGACTGGCCACGGATTCGGCATCGGCCAAGATCAATTCCGTCATGATCACCTCCGCATCCGCTACCGGGTCTACCCTGCCCATATTGTGAATAACATCCTCATCCTCAAAGCAACGCACCACATGAACAATGGCATCCACCTCCCGCACATTAGCAAGGAACTTATTGCCAAGTCCTTCTCCCTTACTTGCTCCGGCAACCAGTCCGGCAATATCCACCATCTCAATAGCAGCGGGGATCAGAGTGGTGGTGTTGACCAACTCTGCCAAGGGGGTGAGGCGTGCATCGGGCACTTGCACAACGCCCACATTTGGATCTATGGTGCAGAATGGATAGTTGGCAGCCTCCGCCTTGCGGGTTTTGGTCAGGGCATTAAATAATGTGCTTTTGCCCACATTGGGCAGTCCTACGATTCCGGCTTGGAGCATAATAAATAAAAAGTAATTAGTATGTCGTTTTCCTGTGTCTGGGTCAATAAGGATGGGATAGGCTAGGCAAGCTTTCCCATTGACGATCGAAACCGAATTCTTAGTTTGGAGTGTTCCTTTTGTGGCGATAGTAGCTCAGTTGGTTAGAGCACTGGTTTGTGGTACCAGGGGTCGCCGGTTCGAATCCGGTCTGTCGCCCCACTTTTTTTAAGCAGTGATAGTGGGATTTATTCAGTATTTTAAAGGATTTTGAGGTTATGTTTACCTTACTAATATAGTGTAGTGTTTTTGCTTATCATTAACAAGTTGCTCTATGACTTGCTGAAAAGCATCTTGATAAGGTTCAATATTAATCCCAAAAAACAACCTAGCATGTAGCCCGACATAGCTATTCCAGCGGTAAAACCAATACCGCTTTTCCAATCTTGGTTGATAGCTTCTATCCACTTTGGAAATAGCCATATCAAAGAAATAATTGCCATAGTTCCAGCAATTACATGCATCCTTTTAAAATTATTCACTTTCTCACTTATGGCGATACATCGCTTTCTTAGGCAAGATATTAGTCTTATCGTTGTTCAATCAAGTTTTGGTTGAAAATTTGCCCCAGAGAATGCAACTGTTGTTTTGTCGGAAGGTTAACTGCAACTCGGTTTTTCTTTGTAGGCATATCGTTGCTGAGTTATGATTTTCTGTGTGAAAAAAAGAGAGGAAATTATCAGGAGATTATTGATCCTTGTTATATATGTGGGTGCCTTGTATAAAATCTTCACTTGGCCGCAGACTCATTATCTTTTTGATGCAATTATTGAAGGGAAAGATGGATTTAAACCCTATGTGGTCATTCTTGGTCTTATCATTGCCCTTGGGCTCATTCACAAGGGAATTAATTGGGTATTTATGCAGGGCAATCGCTGAGTTACATGAAGACAGAATATAAACTTAGACGATAATATTAGATCTTATGGGAACAAAGTTACTTCTGTGAAATACAAGAAGGCAAAAATCTTAAATTTATCAGCCACAATATTTGATTAATTACTCGTCTTTTTTTGTCTCCTCTTCTTCCAATGGAAATGCCTCACTGATTGCTTGGTATACGAGAACGCTTGCCCTTTTATAACGCAGGTTGGGATTTTCTATGAGAAATTTGTAAACAGTGGCAACGATACGGGTAGGCTTTATATCTGCTGGAATGGAAAAGTTTTCGGAATGGGAGTCGAAAATGGCACTAACATAACCATAAGCCATTCCAGCGTTTAAGAGTTCTTTATCGTTCATTCCTTTCTCAATGTAATAATCCTCTAATTGACTGAATAAATCGTGTCCAGAAGTTTGGAAGGCGAAACCATTCGACATTCCCAGGCTCAAAAATAAAAAGACCAATGTAAAAATTTTCATCATCTGATTAATTGGATGTATTGATAAAGTTGTCAATTTTCACACCAGATAAAACCAAAGCTAATTTCTGATTTTTATTCGGGAGGAATTTCTCCTGTCAGTGCTTTTTACAATTAATTCACCCATAATTTGACATTTTGAGCGAGCGAATATTTAGTGTAAATATGCAAATATGTATATATCTGTTGGTTTGTATGTTTTTATTGTCCGGTTGTTTTGCCAAGAAATGGAAGCAGCGTCCCGAGCAGGTCAATGACCAGATAACCATGGAGGAGTCGAAAAATGAAAAAAATTGTTAAGAAATTTCTTACAGGAAAGGAGGGAGTTAGAAAACTAGTATCTTTCTTAATGCTAGCCTTGTTTTTTCTTCCACTTGAGGAGATGGACGCACGAAAATTTTTTGGATTAAAGGTACATGGTGACTTCAGAACTCTTGAGCCAATTGTTTTAGATATTCCTTTGAACCGATCAGGGGTGACCAAAGAAGATGTTCTTAATCGGGTTCGGCAAACACTCTGGGAATCTGGAATTAAACCGGATCGTCCACGATATAATTCCCATTTTCTAGAGGTTGACTTAATCATTCATTCAAAGGGTACCAATTTTAGTGTTGAGGTATCCTTGAAGAAGATGGCTCAAGCCTATGGGTATGATCCACGCAAGGTAGGTAGAGTTATTGAATTACCCCAAGGTAAGTATGGAGTGTTTGGCAATGCACATAGAGACAAAGGTTATGTCCTTGACGCGGTGGAAGAGGTTCTGGAGGAGTTTATTGCCGATTATAAGGACTCGAACTTATTCTGACTAAAATTTCGAGTTTGATTTTATTTTTTGATGCCTTCCAACTTATCGCGGATAGATTTGCGGATTTTTTCGCCCGTAAAATCGAGCATGGTGACAATGAAAAGAATACAAAGTAGAACGAGGGAAAACTTATTCCAGCTATCGGCAGATTCGGCATAAAGTTTAAGATGTAGACCAATTCCACCCGCTCCGACATATCCAATAATACTGGCGGAGCGAACATTGTACTCCAGCATCCATAAGCAATGACTCCAGATGATGGGGCGGGCATTGGGCCAGAGTCCGTACTGGAAAGCCTGCAGGGGGCTTGCCCGCAATGACTTAAGAGCATTTTGTGAATTTTGGTCGGTTGATTCAAAGGTTTCGCTAAAGAATTTGGCGAGGTATCCAACGCTGTAAAGGGTTAGGGCAATTACTCCAGCAAGGGAATTTGAGCCAACAATAACCACAGCTAGCAGGGCCCACAGCAGGCTGGGTATCGTGCGGATGATATTGAGAAGCATACGGGTGGGCCAAAGTAACCATACTGGGGAAACATTTCGGGACGCTCCCAAGGAAATGACAAAGGAAAGAAGGATGGCTAGCAGGGTTGAAACCAGTGCAATCTGAATGGTTTCGAGCAGGCCGGACAAGGTGCGGTCGAGAATCGACCAATCCGGGGGGAAAAATTGAGCAGCAAAACGGGCAAGGTTGCCCATATAGTCGAGGTCGCGACCGGATCCTTCAATAGATGGAAGTGCACCTAGTGAAGCGGCAAGGAAGAGCAAAAAGGTGATCCCGAGAAGATCAAAGCGGCTATGCCAAGGTAATTCCGGTTTATTCATGCATCTAATGGTGCGAGTTTTTCCCATCTCCATTGATCCGGGTTGGTCGAATCCAGCCGAAGAACATAATCGGCAAATTGCTCGACCTGATTCTCGTCGTGTAGGGAACAGACTACGCTGCCTCCCCTTTTTTTCTGGGAATCTTTTAAAATGTGGAGAGTGCGGTTTGCCCAGTCCGAGTCTAGACTGGCCACTGGTTCATCGGCAAGCAGTAGAGTGGGGGAGGAGAGCATGCTCCGACAAATGGCAAGGCGTTGACATTCTCCCCGGGATAAGGTGGATGCCCATTGACGGGCCTTTTTTTCCAGCCCGAACATCCGTAACCATTCGAGGGATGTTTCTTTTTCCTTTTTGGGAAAGCCTAAAAGTGTCTTGAAACTGGAATGCCTGCCGAGGCAACCACTCAGTACATTATTCAGCGTGCTTGCACCGTTTGCTAACTGTAGGTCCTGAAAGATCATAGAGATGTCTTGGCCATCTTTAAGCATTGAAGTAATTTTCCCTTCAGTAGGAGAAAGTTTACTGGATAAAATACGCAAGAGGCTGGTTTTCCCCACTCCAGAAGGACCGGTTATGGCAATAAAGGAAGACGATGGAATGCTGAGGTTGAGGCTTTGAAAGAGCCAGCGACCGGAGAGGGAAAGCCCAACATCCTTGACTTCCATCATTGCCGAATTCATGGGGTGGAGATGAGTGGGATCAAAAAAAGAAATGCGGTTAAGGCTTGAGCGATTTTTGCACTTCGATTGCCTCAAGAGTGACTCTTAAGTGTTCTTCCTGATGCACCTCGGTCAATTCGCCATTAAATACTTGATCTCTGAGGGTTGGGTTTTCCTGGTTCATCGCTAGGAGTGCATTTTTAAGGATTATACGGTCGGAGTCCGAGAGAGTTGAACGTGCACATATGGTATGAGACGGCACAGGGCCTTGTTTTTGAACGATTCGTAAGCGGGATTTTTGTGAATCATTGAGGTATTTATTATCTCCCGCGAAAACATAATCACTTACCGCTGCGGCTTCCACTTCCCCGTTAAGAACTTTTTCGACCGCAGATACATAACCTGTCCCATAGAGAGTAAGGGAGAAAAAATCAGTTAGTGAGGTGTGCGGTCCGACCAGACCACGATTAAAAAGATCCCAAACTGGAATTAAGTAGCCCGAGGTAGAGGAACGGCTGGCAAAGGCAACTGGTTGTCCTTTTAATTGCTCAATGTCTTGGTATTTTTTGTCTTTGAGACTGAGCCAAACGCTAGAATAATTGGGCAGTCCATTTTTAAGATGAATCAAGAGAACGGACGCAGTTTCCTGATCGAGATTTCGGGCGGCATCGGTGGAACTCAGGTAGCCCAAGTCGAGCGTGCCGTTGCGGAAGGATTCCACTACCACGGAAGAATCGGTCGGAATAAGAACTTCTACTTCGCGGCTGAGTTTAGCGGACAAAAATTGCTCGAGAGCCTCTTTTTCTGCCAACATTTTTTCGGGGTTCTTATTGGCTTTCAAGGCAATTACCAGTTTCTTGAGTGAAAGTTCCGTGCTTTTTTCTTCCTCTTTTTTGGAGGAGTCTTTTATAGGTTCGGTGCACGAGAATAAAACCAATGAAATCACTGCATATAAAAGCGGAATAAAATGGCGGGAAATCTTACTTTTTTGATTCATAAGGTTGGAAATACTAATTGAGACTCAGTCTCAATAGGGATATCATTTTCACTTACTAAGTCAACGAGCATAAATCTCTTCAGTGTTAAAATGTATCCGTTAAGAGAGAATAGATTTTTTCCAAGGTTTGTTTGGATGGGGAGCCCTGTGACTCCATCCAATCCCTTGCCTGATGGCCGATCCTTTGGCGTTCCTGTCCGGACTGGGCTAGTTTAATAAGCGAACTTTTTGCTTCCTTGGCAGAATCTGTTACACGAATAGCATCATGTACTACTAGGTCGCCACATGTTTGATGAAAATTTTGATAGTTCGGGCCGAGAACCAACGGTATGCCAAGTGCAATTGGTTCAATGGGATTTTGTCCCCCCCGGTTGGGAGGTATGGTCTTACCACCCATGGCTAAATCAGCACATTGAATCAAGGTGCTTAGCTCTCCGGTGGTATCGGCCAGATAAACTAGGTTTTCTGCGGGAGCTTTCTTGGAATTGGTACGAAGATGATGGGCCACTTCTTTTTGCTGGAGCATGGAAGCAATTCTTTTTCTTCGTTCGGCATGGCGAGGGATGAGGAGCAATCGGGCATCGATTTGGTGCCGTCTTATCTCTTCGAGTGTTTCCACCAATAACTCTTCTTCCCCCGGCCATGTGGATATTCCGGCAATCACCAGAGATTTTTCTGAAAACCCAAATTCAGACCGTAATTGGCTTTGGGAAAGACTACACCTTGGTGAGGTAACGACCGCATCCACTTTTAAGTTTCCTACGATTTCTAAGTTCTCATTGCGTATCCCAATTTCAGTCCATCGATTGTGCTGTCTCTCCGAGGTAGTTAATACCTCCAGTCCACTTGGTAGCAGAAGCTTTTGGGCGATGGATGAGCCAGATATTCTTTTGTAGGTACGGTCGGAAAGACGAGCATTAATAATTAGGGCGGGCACGCCCCGCAAGCTTGACTGATAAAAGTGTTCCGGCCAAAGCTCACTATCAACCGTGATGATCAGGTCGGGTTTGATTCGCAACCAAGCTAGGCAGCTACAAATCCACCAGTCCAATGGGAATGGACCATGGGCAAGCACCCGGTTGTGGTATTTTTTTGAGGCCATGAGCAGACCGGTGCTGGTAGTACCGGTTAGTACGACCTCAATATTGGAATCTTCAAGCAAAGTTTCCAAGACTTTCGAGATGGATGAAAGTTCACCCACGCTGACTGCCTGGATCCAAATGCGTTTGATTCCTTTCTTCTTTGGGTCGAGACGGGGAAAAAAGCCGAGCCGGTAATGGAGTTTAAATCCGTATCCACCTCGCCTAATCATGCGGAAAAGAAAATAAGGAGCTGCTAATGCAGCAACAAAGGGAAAAGCCAATCGATAAAGAAAAATCACAAAAATTGAGTAATTTGTTTACCGTTGCCAGTAATCGATGGATAAGAAATTATTCAAGGCTATTTTGTTTTATGATGAATTCTGATCGAATCGCGAAACTTTTCTCTGACTGCAAAGCAAATAACCGGGCAGCTTTTGTTGCCTATGTCTGTGCGTGTGATCCCGATTTCAACCGATCTTTGGAGGTGTGCAAAACATTAATTGACCAAGGCGTTGATATACTGGAACTCGGGGTGCCTTTTTCGGACCCGCTGGCTGATGGACTTACCAACCAATTGGCAGCACAGCGTGCTCTGGAGTCGGGATGCACTCAAGATGATGTCTTTCGCTTAGTTGAGGAAATTCGCAAATTTTCACAGATACCCATCGTCTTTTACACCTATTATAACCTGATCTTTTCCCAAGGGGTGGAAGAGTATGCTAATAGGTCTAAGGATGCAGGGGTGGACGGACTGTTGACCTTGGACCTGCCACCGGAAGAAGCGGATGATTTGATTGATGCCTGCAGGGCATTGGATTTGGCTAATATCTTTATCATTGCACCGACTACCCCGGAAGAAAGGATGACTAAAATCGCAGAGCGTGCATCCGGATTTCTGTATTATGTTTCGAGAGAGGGAGTAACCGGGGAACGGGATGATCTGGCAAGTGATTTGTCGGATAAAGTGGATACAATTCGTCAAAGAATAAATATTCCCCTGGTGGTTGGGTTTGGGATTTCATCTGCCCAGCAAGTTCGAGATGTAGCCAAGCTAGCGGATGGTGTGGTTGTCGGAAGTGCCTTGGTTAATTGCATTCCTAAAAATCTTGAGAATTCCCAACATATGCTGACCGCATTAAAAGAAAAAACACAAGAACTGGTGGGTGGCATAAAAGCGGCCTGAGACTTGGTATTTCTTGCT
>OMJS01000067.1 GCA_900299365.1 Opitutales bacterium | reverse complement strand
GTTCACACTTGTATAACCTCGCCACAATCAGAGTCGAAGGCTTACATAATTCGTAAAGACTCCGAGGATCATAAACAAAAGATACCACCTTGGGAATCTTCGCTTTCCTGCCTACTGACTGTTTGAGTTGATTGTTTAATTCGGCGAGCGGAACCGTCTGGTTATTTTCAATCAGAGCAGAGATGCCTCGAATGAGCCTAGCTTCCAGAGCAGGAGAGCTGTTTTTCTGACCAAAAGAAAGAAACGAGAACCAGAAGGTGGCAAAAAAGAACAGGGCAAGTTTCATGTAAAATATCCAACTCCCAATAGAAGCTGCCTTCAACCCTTAATATTAAGCATCGAATCGTCCGGAAAACTTTTCTGGGGCAACCCCAAAGGCTTTTTTAAAACTGCGGGAAAAATGGCAGGGATTATCAAACCCTAATTCATAGGCCACATCTTTGACTAAGGTATCTGACTTTAGAAGAAGGGACGCCGCATGCCCCATCTTCAATCTCACCAAAAAGGCGTAGGGGGATTCCTTGTGAAAACTTTTAAAAACTCGCGATAAGTAAGCAGGATCAAGATGAGTTTCCTTGGCCAATTGATTGACGGATTTTAGGCGGAGATAATGCTTACGAATATGTTGCAATACGCGATTGTAGGTGGTCCAGGAGCGGGTTTGGTTCGCAGGTAAATTTTCTTTTTTTTCAATAGCCTTGAGAATCAGAGCCTGAGCAAGTGAGGAACAAATAGGAGAGGTCTGGGGAGAAGAAATGGGTGCATTCGCTAAAATTAACTCAAACAATTCAACCAGATCAGCAAAGTCGGATATTTGCCTGAAGAAAACATCATTCTTTAGTATTTCCGGCACAAATTTAGCAGTCTCCACTCCATCCAGAACCATGAAGTACTTGAGCATCTCAAGCCCATCAAGACTTTCAATGCGATGACTCACTCCCGGAGTGTAGAGAAACACAGATCCGGCGGATAAAGGATATTTTTTTTGGTTCATCCATAGGGTTCCCTTCCCTACTGCAACCAATTCGAGGACTGAAAAATCAAAATTTTCACGCTCCACTACATATTCCTGCCCACATCGTTCGGCTCCCACGCTGACCACATGCAAATCAGTCTTGGTTTCTGAAAACCCAAGAAACAACTGCCTGGCATTACTTACCTGCTGGGAAAAAAGGGATTCGGGCTCACTCACCACTAAAATGTCAAAGATTGGTACATTTAGGTCAAGGAAGTATATTCCTAAAAATTGAAATAAGTGCTATTTTACTAATAGTAAATAAAAGTTATATTCCAATTTCATCCACTCATAAATGTCACATTTTGTAAATAGACCAGAAAATCAAAGTTTCTTGTACCAAAGGACTGCGATTCATTGTCCACATTTTTCAACCCAGCCATTCTCAATCTTTTCAATTTCTTCGGTTTCCATTTGAAGTAATTTCCAATTTACCAAGACTCTAATCACAGGAGAATACAGATATGCATTGCCAAAACTTTCTTAACCGCCCAACCAACCGTCGTGACATGTTGAAATGGTGTGCCAATGGATTTGGTGCAGTTGCCCTCTCGGCCCTCTCCGCGGAAGGCCGAGGAAAACTGAGTATCGATCCAATGGCTCCCAAGCCTCCCCACTTTCCACCAAAAGCAAAGAGTGTGATCTTTTTATACATGGATGGTGCCCCTTCCCATGTGGACACTTTTGATTATAAACCCGTTTTGGAAAAATACAATGGGCAGGACCCCCGTACAGCCATAGGCAAATTGGAGCGTACTCAATTTGATAATATTGGCACTGTCCTGAAGTCTCAATGGGACTTCAAACAGCACGGAGAATGCGGACATTGGATCAGCTCTCTCTTTCCACATCTGTCGGGGGTTGCGGACGATCTGGCGATGATCAAATCGATGACCTCCCCTTTTGCCGAACATACCTCCGCCAATTACTTTTTACACACCGGGTCTGGATTTCAGGGTCGGCCCAGCATGGGGGCATGGTTTGGATACGGACTGGGAACTGAAAACAAAAATCTACCAGGCTTCGTCGTGCTTAATGGTGGACTGATTCCTCCAGGTGGACTCGACTGCTTTGGTTCAGGTTTCCTCCCTGCTACTTATCAGGGGTCAGTCTTCCTGCCCTCCGATAATCCTATCGCCAATGTGAAGCGATCAGAATCTAGTGATTCCCTCCAACGTAACAAACTGGACTTGATCCGCAGTCTCGATGAGAAGACTCTCGCTCATTTACAGGGTGACCCACAGGTCGAGGCAGCCATCCGCAATTACGAAACTGCCTACCTTATGCAAAGTGCGGTCCCTGAACTGACCGATCTGCGTGGAGAAACCGAGGCGACCAAAAAATTATATGGTCTTGATTCCACTTTCAAAAATACCCAGACCTTTGCCAAACAATGTCTGATTGCCCGCCGCCTCGTGGAACGTGGAGTACGGTTTATCGAACTTACCTGTCCGGGAGGAAATGGGGACCGCTGGGATCAGCACAAAGATCTTGTCGATGGGCACAACAAAAACTGCCTGACCATCGACCAACCCATCGCTGGATTGATCAAGGATCTCAAGGCCCGTGGTATGCTCGATGATACCCTCATCGTTTGGGCCGGTGAATTCGGCAGAACACCCTTTGCTCAGGGTGCCAATGGTCGGGATCACAACCCGTTTGGATTTACAGTCTGGATGGCAGGTGGTGGTGTTAAGGGCGGATCCAGCGTTGGTAGAACCGATGATTTTGGATACAAAGCAATCGAAGATAAGTGGGAGATTCATGATCTCCATGCGACCATGCTTCATCTGCTTGGGATCGAGCATACAAAAAGCACTTTCCGTTTCAGCGGTCGGGATATGAGGCTTACAGATGTGCATGGGCACATCATCAAACAAATTCTCGCCTAGCTTTTGACGATGAAGTTTTCTTGGTTCATTCTTTTCTGTCTCTTTTGTGGACATTTTTCAATTTGGGCAGAAGAAGACATCCAACCCGATCATCTAACTCCTGAACAAACGGAATTTTTTGAAGCCAAGGTGCGTCCCATCCTTGCTGAGCACTGTTATGATTGTCATTCCAATCAGGCTAAAAAACTTAAAGGGAAGCTCTTCCTTGACTCCAAGTGGGGCTGGGCAACCGGTGGAGTTGGCGGTCCGGCCATCATTCCTGGGGATCTCGTAGAAAGTATGGTCATTGATGCAGTAAAGCACACCGAGGAACTGGTCGATGCGATGCCACCCAAGTACAAAATCGAAGATGAGGAAATTGCCATCCTTGAAAAATGGGTACTCATGGGTGCCCCCGACCCAAGACCCAAGGTTAAACCCAAAGATGGACTAGTGGAAAAATTCGACCTGCAAAAAAGATTTCAGGAACACTGGAGTTGGAGACCCGTGAAAAATCCTCCTCCTCCCCAAACGGAGCTGAAAGATTGGGGCACTTCACCAATCGATCAGTTTGTATTATCTAAGATCCAAGCAGCTGGTTTACAGCCCGCAGAACCGGCTGATGACCGAACTTGGATCCGCCGGATCTATTTTGATCTCATCGGTCTTCCTCCCTCCCCTAGTGAAATTTCTGAAGCCCTACAAATTTCCCGCACCGTACTAATTGATAAGCTTCTTAACTCCCCTCGCTTTGGAGAAAAATGGGCCCGTCACTGGATGGACCTTATGCGTTATGCCGATACTTATGGGCATGAATTTGACTTTGCTATTAAAAATGCACATGAGTACCGGGATTATCTGATCCGTGCATTCAATTAGGATGTTCCTTACAATGACTTTATCAGGGAGCACCTCGCCGGGGATTTAATTAAGCACCCACGCAGGCACCCATCGGATGGTTACAATGAATCGATCATTGGCACTGGGTTTTGGTACTTTCATGATGCCACCCATGGACCGACTGATGTCCTGCAAAATGAATCGGATCATCAGGACAATCAGATTGATGTTATGAGCAAAGCCTTCCAAGGACTAACTATTTCCTGTGCCCGTTGTCATGACCACAAATTTGATGCCATTTCCACTGCCGATTATTATGCCCTTACTGGCTACCTCAACAGCTCCGCCAAAGTTGATTATCCACTGGATGTGGGCGGCAAAAGAAAACAGACCATGGCGAAACAGAAGAAATTACTCTCATCCGCTTCGTTACAATCAATCGAACCGAATGATCCCGAGAAAATCATTCAGTCCTTCATCACTTCCGCCAACTTTTTCCGGAAAAAGCAGGACGCCCCATCTGCTAATGAAATTAATGAATTAGCCAAACTTTCAGACATTCCACTTCCCCTCATAAACAATTGGGTCGAGTTAATTTTCCAGAAAGAGAAACCTGATCATTGGACACCCGAAAAATTCCTGCAGGATTTCATCAAACAGCCTGAAAAAATCCAAAACTACAATTGGACCACAAGGGACCAGAACTTTGCCAACTATCAATCCAACAGCACCGTATTTGCTGATTTTTCGAAGGGAAGATTACCTGATGGATGGGTCAGGACGGGACTTGCTTTTCAGTTCACTGAAAATAACAGGCTGAGGTTTGACTCCAAAAGGCCTTTTATTGAAACAGCTTCCATCGACAGTTCTCTCTACGGAAAGAAACAGGTAGGCACCCTGCGCTCCCCCACCTTCACTATCGATAAAGACATTCATATGAGGCTGAATGCAGAAAAAAGTATGGTGCGTTTGGTGATCGAAAACTATGGAATGGCCGAGCACAGCGAATTGCTCTTCAAGGGCACCATTTACAAAAATGACAGTAGGCAAACCAATAGCTTAACTGCCTTTAAATGGATTCAATTCGATCCAGCTTCTATCAAGAAATATCGGGGTAAACGAGCTTACCTTGAATTTATTGATAACGGGGATGGATATGCACAGGTTGACCAAGTCCGGTTCAGTAATGCTCCACTCCCCCATTCTTTCCATCCTCTTGTTCGCCTCCTAACTGAATCTGGCATACCTAAAAATATTGAAGAAGCAGGATCGCTTTTAAGGCAAGCATGGCAGTCTGGAGATCCGGAAACTCTCAACTGGTTTTTTCACCGTGGGTTAGCTGACACTTCTATGCTTCAGCCAGAAGTTAATCAGCTGGTAAGTTCTGGAGAAAAACTATCTCATCAACTGCCTGCTCCTCGCTTTGCACTCACCATGAGTCAAACTACTCCAGAAAATGCCCGGGTCTATGTTCGAGGCAGTTACAAATCGCTGGGCGAAGAAGTGCCCCACCGCTACCTCGAAGCACTGGGAGCTAAGCAAGCGGACAGACTGGGACTGGCAAACATCATAGCCAGCCCAGAAAATCCTCTGACCTCAAGAGTTATGGTTAACCGGATTTGGCTCCATCTTTTTGGTAGAGGTATTGTTCCAACACCTGATGACTTTGGACCAATGGGGCAGTTACCCAGTCACCCAGAACTTCTCGACTGGTTAGCTAATGATTTTGCCCAGAATGGTTGGTC
>OMJS01000066.1 GCA_900299365.1 Opitutales bacterium | reverse complement strand
GGGGCTGACCTCGCCTTACGTGCCCGCCGGTCACTAACCACAGAGGAACTGGAGAAAGCCCGCTCCACTCTACCCGCCAATACCCTAGAGACAAAAGCGGTGGATTTTTTCTCGATGGCCGCCGGACCGACTGGGCGTAGTCGATTGGTTAAAGTAGTGGCGATAGATCACGGGTTCCCCTTTCATGGTTCATTCATGCTGCGCCAAGGTGGTCAAAAGACTGGGGATCAACTCGGAATCTTGCATAGCCAAAAATATGCCTGGATCTACCCGGAAGCCCGGGCTCAACTAGGGATCAAACTGGGACAGGACCTCCAACTTGGGGAAACTAAGTTTCGCATAAACGACCTTATCGAGGAGGAATCCGGGCTCGCTTTTCAACCAACCGATCTTGCCCCTAAAGTATTCATCAGTCGGACCTATCTCGAGGAAACCAATTTATTGGGAGCAGGGAGCCTTGCCTTCCATACCCACCTCTTCCGCCTTCCTGACGAGGCCGACCTCCCGGCATTTGGCAAGGGATTGGAAAGAGTGCTCAATTCTCCGGAAATACGCACCTACACCCACCGGCAGGCTGGTCATCGGGCAGGCAGGTTATTACGCTATCTTTCCGATTTTTTATCACTGGTTTCCCTTGTTGCTCTTTTTCTCGCCTGCCTTGGGAGTGGTTTCCTGTTTCATGGATTTTTGACCCACCGCATGCACGAACTTGCCACTCTTATCAGCCTCGGGGCAACCCGTGCTACCGCCCTGCGAATATTCCTCGCTCAACTTTTCCTGCTCGGGTTTTTCGCTTCGGTACCAGCCATACTTTCCTCTTCCATCCTACTGCCTACGCTAAGCAACCTGCTCTCCGGACTGAGTTCCTCCGAAGTGGAGGTGTTTGTCAGTACCCAAAGTATACTCCTCACCTTTGGCGTAGCCATCGGTTCAGGATGTTTACTCGCCCTGCCCTCCCTGGCTAAAGTCAAACGATTACGACCCACAGAACTCTTTAAGGAAGCCGCCCGCCCGGGCTCCCGTCCCTTGCCTATGAGCCTGCTCAATGCACTACCTGGCCTCGCCGCTTTCTGGGCACTTTGCTTGGTTCAATCCCATTCTGACAAACTGGCAAATGTATTTTTTGGCTGCTTTCTGGGCTCACTTATCTTGCTTTATCTCCTCGCCCGTTTTGGATTTGCTCTGGGAGAAAAGCTACTTCACAACGCCCGGCTTCCCATCAAGCTGGCAGCCCGTTCCCTCGCCCGTAACCGGGCAGGTGCTCTGACCGGCTTTCTTGCCATTGGGCTGGGCGTACTCCTACTCACCCTGATTCCTCAGACCTATCACGGACTGGGTAAAGAAATCGGACTTGATGATCCGAAGGGAAACCTACCCAGTCTCTTTTTATTTGACCTGCAGGAGGAACAACTCCCCGCTGTACAATCCTATCTAGAAAGCCAAGATACACCGCTGAGCAATGTTACCCCTTGGGTTAGGGGAAAAATAAAAACACTCAAAGGTTTACCCTACCAACGGTCACTCCAACAGGAGGAGGAAATGAACAACCCGGACGAACAACGGCGTAACGCATTCCGCAACCGTAGTTTTAATCTGAGCTACCGCGAACACTTATTGGAAAGCGAGCAAATACTGGCCGGTCGTCCCTTTTCTGACCACTATGATCCAGCCAAAGATAAACCTGCCGAAATCTCAGTAGAGCATAAGTATGCGGAAGCACTCGGACTCGATCTGGGAGACCGTATGGGAATAGAAGTGGGGGGTATTCCCATCGAAGCACAAGTGGTAAATTTACGCCGGGTCAGATGGACCAGTTTTCAGCCAAATTTTTTCGTGCAGATGCAACCCGGTGTACTCGACGAGGCACCCAAGACTTTTCTTGGTACCCTCCATAATTTGAGCCAGGAAAAAAAAGAACAGGTTCAGGATCAGCTTGTTCGTCAATTCCCCACTGTCTCAATCCTCGATGTCGAAAGAACCGGACAAAAAATTCTTCAAGTGGTCGGGCAAATGACCTGGGCCCTCCAACTCATGGCAGCCCTGTCCATTCTTGCGGGGTTAGTCATTCTTTATTGTGTGGTCGTAGAAAAAGCCCGTAGCCAAAGCTGGGAAATGAACCTTCAAAAAGTACTCGGATCCACCACTAAACAATTGCGCTGCCAAATATGGGTCGAATTTGGCTTCCTTGGCGGTGGTGCCGCCATTATTGGTACCTTGTTCAGCCTAGCCACAAGTTACCTTCTCTCCGTTCAGGTATTTGACCGGGTGTGGAGCTTCCGTTGGGATCTCCCTTTTCTGATTGTTTTGTCCGTGATCATTCTTTCAGTGATCACAGCGGATTTTGGTACCCGCCGGGCCCTTAGACAAAAGCCTGCCCGTTTATTGCAGGAAGGCTGATGCAAAGCCAGTCGCTTTGCACCTTGTCGGGCAGCGGGTGCTGGGTTAATATAATTTTATCCCAACCCACATGAGCATGAATCTCCAACTAGGATGAAAGAAGACCTCGTACAGCAGCAGAAAAAAAAGTTTTACCCGCTGAGCGATCCCCTGCGCCAATACCTCGTGGACTACAAGCGCCAACTCGAACTGCCAGTGCATTATGAAAACCTTCTTCAATCGGAAGATTGCTACCCGGTTATGAATGCAAAGAACGAGGATACCCTCTGGCAATCCATGGTCTATGATCAGAATTATGGCAGGGAGATATTTGAGGGGCTAAAAAAAATCTATGTTCTTTTGCGCTCGGGCGGAGACGAACGGATTCTGCCCAACCTCTATGTTGATCGGGTGGACTATTGTACTTTTGGTAACACCAAGCCATTCCGCATCCGTATCGTCAATCAATACAACGATAATCATGATTATTTTTATGTCAAAAAAGCCGATGCCTCCCGAGTTTATGGTCTAGAACTCGAACAACTGCTATCCCCCAACGAGATCAATTTTCAGGTGGATAAAGATACTCTGGTTGAGGAACACATTATCGGAGTACCAGGGGATGATTTCATTAACGATTATTTGCAGCGCGAAGAATTGAACGAAGTCCGTTTGGCCAAAGAATTCATCAAATTTAACGAACGTTGCTTCGTCCGCTTACTCGGAGATATGCGGGCTTATAATTATGTGGTGGAAATGACTCCTGACCTTGAACATACCCAGTACCGTGTCCGGGCGATCGATTTCGATCAACAATCTTACGAGGGAAGGCGAAGTTTTTACCTCCCCCAATTTTTCAAAAATAATTTACCGGTGGTCAAACTATGCACCAACCTGATCAATAAGGACACCAGTCTGCAATACCAACGAGAGGAACGCACCCTCATTCAAAGACGTTTCAATTTTTCCCAGACCCGGATTAAACGCCTACGCACATGCATGTGTGATGATCGGATATCAACTGATGAAAAAGTTCGCCGTCTCCGCGAAGAGCTCGCTCGAATGCATCAGGATAAGCGTTTTGAATCCTGCCAAACAATGGGTGAAATCACCTTTCTTAACATTGCCATTGTGCTAGACTTGGCAGAAGAAGCACCAGTCCGTTTCCTTAGTTGATTTACTGGTTTTACAGGAAACTTTTTACTTATCCGGTGGTTCGTAATCCACTGGCAATGGCATTGACTACCAGCAACATTCTTTCCACCCGCTCTGGCTGATCTCCACCCTCTGCCCGGAACTCACGCAACAGCCGGATTTGCTGACTATGCAAAAGTCGTAGAGCATCCTCACGCACCTGAAGGGTCTTCCAAAAGCGCGGCCTTCTATCCTGTAAGTTTCCCTGAAACATGGTATTAAAATGCTTCTCTGCCAGGTCACGTTCGTGCATAATTTTATCGAGCATCAATGCACGCAGGTCCGCATTTTCAACCAAGCCGGCATAGGCCCGCATCCATTGGGGGTCTGAACTGGCTAGGCTGCTTTCCGCATTGTAAAAAACATAACGCAAAAAGGAACTGCGTGCCACTAAATCAGGTAGCTTCGCAAACAATTCGGGTTGGTCATTTTTTAACGACTCCAAGCCCGCTCCTACCCCATACCAACCAGGCAAGTAGTAGCGCGACTGGTTCCAGCTGAATACCCAGGGAATCGCCCGCAAATCCTGTAGGCTAGCCTGCCCGGTCCGCCGACTCGGCCGTGAGCCGATCCGGCTACGCTCAATTGCATCGATTGGGGTTGCCTGCCGATAAAACTCCACAAATCCATCCGTCTCCAATAATTCTCTGTAAGCCAACCGGGAGGATTCTGCCAAACGATCCATTATACCTGTAATCTCATCCGGTTCTTCCTTGGCCAAGGTAAGCAACTGGGCACCAAGCGAACCGGCGAGAAGGGTCTCCAAGTTGGAAGATGCTGTGGTTGCTGTGTTAAACTTCTGCCCGATCACTTC
>OMJS01000065.1 GCA_900299365.1 Opitutales bacterium | reverse complement strand
GATTTCGAAGGCGATTTTGGTCGCGATCTCATTTCAGAACATCGTAAAAAAAATCACTAAAGAGTATTATCTTTTTTTCCTCCTCGCTACAGACTGCTTTTCTAGCTCCTGTACATAAGCCTCCACAAATTCAGAATCTTTACGTTTTGTAAAGGCTTCCAAAATTGGATCACCGGATTCCATCATCCATTCTTCCAACTTCTTTTGTAGTTTTTGCAAATGAGCCGAATACTTGGGATCATCGATTAGATTATTCAAGCAATCTGGATCCGCCTTAACATCATACAATTCTTCCGGTACTCGAAAACGGTATAAGTCATAACGATTTTTAATCTCTTCGTTGGTTTTTGACAATTCAATCATCCGCTTGCAGGTCTGGGTTCCATTAGTTGCCGTGGCAAATACCCTCTCCCCGTTTGACCATGGATTAAAAAGGTAGAGAAATCTCTTCGACTGGATAGCCCGCATAGGATCCCGGGAACCGCCTGAATTTTCATGGTATTGCTTAATCACAAAGTCTCTCTTAGTTTGCCTTTCCCCTTTTAAGACCGGGTAGAATGACCTTCCATCCAAGCGACTCGGTTGATCAACTCCCAAGGCATCCAAAACCGTAGGAAGAAGGTCAAGAACGGAAACCATATGATGCCTATCCAACTTACCCGATTTGGTAACTCCAGGAATTCTTACCATTAACGGTGTATGTGTACTGTGGTGATAAAGTTGGGTCTTGGCAAAAGGCAAAGGCATTCCATGGTCGGAGAGAAAAACGATCATAGTGTCTCCCCATTGCCCACTCTGTCTTAAAGCTTTCAGCACTTGGCTCAGGCAATCATCCGCTCGGCGAACGCTACTGTAGTATAAGGCTAATTCCTTGCGAACCTCGGAATCTTCAAACAAAAAGCCAGGAACAGGTACTTCATCAGCATTAAAAATACGACTGGGAACATAGGGATCTTCTCCACCCTTGCGAACTTGCGACCAAAAGGGTTTATGGGGATCAGAAATATTGACCGATAAAAAGAAAGGTTTTCCAAGTTTCTTAGCGTTCTCGATGCCACGAGCAGTCGATTCACCGTAGGATTGAGCATCCTTAACATGAGCCCTCGATCCATCTTCGGTAATAGTCAGATCATCATCCCAGGCATAGGGCTGATAAGGCGAGGAATGAGAAACCTTTCCGCGAATCGCAGTATAGTACCCCGCATCATTCAATAAATCCACCATGTGAGACCAACCCGGATTAGGGACTTTGTAAAATCCCTCCACCTTGTTGTTATGGGAAATTAATCCGGAAAACATAACATTCCTGCAAGGGTTACAATTTCCTACTGTAACATGAGCATAATTAAAACGCATTGATTGGGAGGCCAATCGATCCATCACCGGGGTGGTTCCCTTCAATTCACATCCAAAGGCACCAACCGAATCGCAACTCATATCATCCACAGTGATGAGAAGAAAATTCAGGGGCTTTTCTCTGTCCGCAAACAATATGGATGAAAGAAATAACAAAAAGGTATTAAAATGAATATAAATCTTCATGATAAAAAAATTAGAAAATGCCAAACTGCATGGAAAGTTAAATTATTAACCATGCTATATCATCCGATGAAGCAAGCTCGACAATTAATTAGTGAGCTTAAAAAAGCGCACATAATCGACATACATTTTAGAGGGCAGTTGTTCATCCCTCACCGGACCTCCTGCCCATTCCGCATTTCTGATTGCATAGTTTAAAATAACTTGTGCGTACAAATCTTTGGGGACTTCACGGTACCATTCAAAGTCATCTACTTTTCCATAAGTACGATTGTGAACCTTACCACCGGAAAACTTAAAATACGGTTCCGATTTCCATGCAGGGCCATGCTGAGATAGATACCAGAACATCTCGTTCTTTGTAACCCTGATACCAAAGGAGAAAAAATCATAAAAATTTACCTTATTTCCCTTGATGTAATGACCATGTCCATGATGAGCTTTGTAAAGTTGCTCATTAATAAAGAAATGGTCGTCCGAACGTTTGACTGCAAATTTTCTTGGGATACCTTCATGGAGTTCATGGGCCCTGAAATCATGCCACCAAAGACCACTCCACAGCCTGGTTTTTTCTTTTGCGGCAATAAATTCAAACATATCAATTTCGAGCAGGTCTTCGGGCTTCCAATTACCTAGCTTGCGGGACATCGTCCAAAAAGCACCATACCCAGCGTTGTTTTGAGGCAACTTGCAACGAAGTTCCAGATACATATTGTTACGCAACTCATATCCCTTTTGAGTATGCACGCCACCAGATGAATAATTGAAGGATTTTTCTCTGGACCATGACCTACCCATTACCGGTACAGGCTCTCGCTTTTGGGTAAAAACAAGAAGTCCATCACCAACCTCTATGTTGTCGATTTTATAGACACAGTCCACCCCCTCGTTTTGAAGATTTTTTTCATTGATTCCCAAGCCCCAAAGTTCCTGATTTAGTTCGGATCCGGAGAATTCATCCCCGAAGATATACTCGTATCCCGGAGGGCCTTCAATTGAAGTATCTGCACGGGCAGTAAAGACTAACACGAATAAGAGCCATCCAAACAAAAAGGCACTAAAAGAATAGAAAGAAAAAAACCTATAACTCGTTCGTTCCGATGGTAAGAAATGAAAAGGCAATTCAATTTGAACAGGCATGCTAAGTATTCAATAAGGTTGATCGCTGCCCGTCAAATCATCCTAAATGCCTACAAAAAATTTTGGCTCGTTAAAAAGAAAGATAATAAGCGAAGGATTTCTTGGTAATCGTAAGCCTGTGAATTCCATCAATCTAAATAAAACCTATCACGACTGCATATAAAAATATTTGTCCGCAGACCAATTTTGAGTTGGCATTCGCGATAGGCTATTGAAATTAGAATGTATGAAATTAGTACCCGTGCTCTTCTTAGTTTTCTTTTGTTTGGTAAGAGCGAATGGCAATGAGCTGCTAACATCTACGCTTATAAAGATTGGTGCTCATGGAAACGGAAACCAAGAAGCAATTCGTGCGATCTCCAAAGACAACCAACTTGATCATTCCTCCATCCTACCACTGTTAATAGCAATGAATTCTGCCAATTCAGTTGGAGATAACTGGATAAGAGCCGTGATTAGCGAAACCATAATATCTTCTGATCCAGCCAATTTCCCCATCCAGAAAATTCATAATTTTTTGGAAAACCAAAGTAATGCCGGCAGTTCTCGACTAACCGCCTTTGAACTCCTACAGGATAACAACCCTAAACTTGCCAATTCCATAATCCCTTCTCTGATTCATGATCCCGAACCAAGCCTAAGACGGTACGCCATTGCCAAGATTCTGGATGATGCCTCTTTGGAGAAGGATGCCGAAATCGCTCTTGGACTATATCAAAAGGCTCTTAATTTCGCCCGTGAAGTCGATCAAATTCAAGAAGCAACTAAACAGCTACGAAATAGAGGAGAGACAATCGATCTGGTAGAATTGATGGGATTTATTACAAGTTGGGAAATTGTTGGACCGTTTGACAATTCTGAACGAATGGGCTTCGGAAAAGTATACTCTCCAGAAACCGAATCAGTCTCCAGAGAGTCTTACAAGGGAAAGAACGGGCAAGCCAAATGGACTGCTTTCTCGACTTCCCACAATTTAGGCATGCTCGATATCAATGAGGAATACGGTCAGATAAAAGAGGCACTTGCATATGCCAAAACTACTTTCGTCTCAGACAGTGCACAAAAGGTACAAATACGACTTGGATCAAAGAATGCTTGGAAGGTCTGGGTAAATGGAGACTTGCTCTATTCCCGTGACGAGTACCATCGCGGAAAAACCCGAATCGATCAGTTTGTGATCGATGGAGAATTAAAAAAAGGGGCTAATAAAATATTATTGAAAGTCTGTCAGAACGAACAAACCCAATCATGGACTAAGCAGTGGGAATTTTGTCTCCGAATCACCGACAAAAGTGGCAAACCTATCAGACAAAGCTCTGTTAATTAATATCATTTTTTCTTGATGAAAATATCTAAAATAATTTTCTTACTCCTCTCATTCTCTTTTATTCAATCAGTTCATGCTGAATGGCTTGCTTTCCGAGGTTCTCAAGGAAATGGTTCGAGCAAATCCTCTGATCCTGGAAAAATTGAACTTCATGGCAAAAATAGTTGGGTAACTGAGTTGCCCGGCAGGGGCTTATCAAGTCCCGTAGTGGTAAATGACACTGTATTTCTTACCGCATCAAGTGGTCCGAACCAAGAAACTCTCCATATAATCGCATTTGAGCAAACCAATGGTCAAAAGAAGTGGGAAAGAAAATTCAAGGCAACTGGGAGAACAGTTTGCCATCAAAAAACCTGCGTTGCTGCTTCTACGATTGCCAGTGACGGGCAAGTTCTCATTGCCCAATTCTCATCGAACGATATCTTCTGCCTAACCTTATCTGGTAGGATAAAATGGCTTCGTGGCCTCGCTTTTGACAACCCCAATATCGCCAATGGTTTGGGGATGTCTTCCTCCCCCCGAATTGCATCGGGAACTGCAATCATTCAGGTAGAAAATGATGCAGACTCTTTTTCCTTCGGGTTGGACATGGCAGACGGAACCACTGTCTGGAAAAAAGAAAGAACCCGTGCGGCCAATTGGACATCCCCCATTTCAATAAGAAAAAATGATCGGGAAATAATTGGTCTACAATCGAAGGATGGATTAACCGCCATTGACCCAGTAAATGGCAAAAATCTCTGGGCCTACGAGGAAGGAGCTTCTACTATCCCATCGAGTACTTGGACAGAAGAGAACATTGTCTTGGTTCCATCCAATGGTATGACTGCCCTAAAAATTGATAAAAAGTTGATGAGCTTTAAAAAGATTTGGCGTGACAACAAACTTAAGCCTGGAACCGGAAGCCCCACTACAAGTAAGGGTAAACTTTATGTGGTCAATAATGCCAATGTTCTTAGTTGTGCCTCGGTTAAAACCGGAGAGATTCTCTGGAGAATGAGGCTACAAGGTCCTGTAAGTAGTTCTCCAGTAATAGGTAGTCATCATCTTTATATTTTCAATGAAACCGGCTTGTGCCAAGTTGTCGACTTGAGAGATGAGTCACCCAGTGTAGTACACTCCATAGATTTGGAGGATACCATACTGGGAACCCCAGCAGTATCCAAGGATGCTATCTTTATTCGATCGGATAAAAGGCTTTGGAAGTTAGGAGCATGAGGCGATTAGAGGGCGAAATGAAAATCAGACTAATTCCATTACTTCTTTTCTCTTTCGTTTTTCACTCTAAATATAGGTTAGGCTTTACAGCATTGTTGGTCGTGGAGGTGTTCGCTCATCCTACCTTTGCGGAAGAGGGCTTTTCTTCACTCTTTGATGGAAAGACCCTCAATGGTTGGGTTACGACCCGCTCAACTGATGCTTTTTCAGTAAACAAAGAAGAAAAAGCCATTCATGCCTATGCCGGTAAAAAAAATGGATCGGAACAAGTACCTGGTTGTTTAGTAACTAAAGAAAAGTATAGTAGCTATATACTCCGCTTGGAATACAAGTGGTTGAAAAAACGGTTTAGCCCGAGGACAGATTGGGATCGTGATGCAGGAGTCCTCTTTCACGCACACGGTAGCCTCAAAAAACTCTGGCCATATTCAGTAGAAATGCAACTGGGTGAAACACCCGGTAGTATTACGGCCAAATCAAAAGATTATTGGAAGAATCGTAAGCCCAGTCGTTTCCACTCAGGTGATGTAATTCTGATTCAACAGAATCTTGTACAAGCCCAGTACAAACACATAGGAGCTTATTGGGACCCAAATGGTGCGCTATACAAGGGTGGAAAAGCGATATTCACTCGGCTAGGTATAGAGAAACCGAAAGGGGATTGGAACGAAGCGGAAATCCGTGTTCTGGCAAACAAAAAAGCGACTTTTGTATTAAATGGTGAGGTTGTTAACGAGATCATGAATATTCAAAAAATGGAGGGAGAAAAACTTGTCCCTCTAACGAAAGGTTACATCGGTCTACAGGCTGAATGGGCCGAACTGCTTTACCGAAACATAAGGATTAAAAAACTGGGTATTGTGGATTGAACGAAATTATGAAAATTTAGAAGGTTCAAAGCATTAAATGAAGTTTTTTGATTTCTCCCCAAAAGTTAGGTAAACACCGATCAAACAATGCTTTTGAGATATTACTTAAATTGTTTTAAAAATCTTACTTCATAAGATTTGCTCCAATAAACTTTTGAGTTAAAAATATATTTTGTGAAAAGAAGGTCATTTTTGAAGGGTACCCTCGGTATGATGGCTTTCCCGGCTTTTGAATCCGTTGGGGTTGCCAAAATAAATTCTACTAAGGTAAGCAAAAATTTGGTTTGTATTGGGAACTCCTTCGGTTTTCATGGACCCAATTTTTTCCCAAAGGATGCCGGTAACTTTATTGCGATCCCCCCTGCCCTTTTACCACTCAAAAACCACCTTAAAAATTGTACCCTTTTTTCAAATTTGGATCATGGGGTAAAAGGCGGGCATTATGCGGTTCATTCATTTCTTTCCGGAGTGAAACAATCACAGGCATCCTCGATGCCCAATGGTAATCTTTCTCTCGATCAAAGAGCGGCCGAAGTTCTGGGATCAAAAACCCGTTTTCCTTCCCTGGTCATAGGTTCAGAAAATGGGCTCCATGGTGGATGCCAAATGTCATGGACACGAAGTGGCGTGCGAGTTCCCCCAATCGAAGGCCCAAGGGAACTCTTTCGTAAACTCTACCTGCAGGATGATCAAAAAGATCAAAAGATTTTCCGGCAGAAGTTTGATCTGAAAAAATCAATTTTAGATGCCACATTGGAAGATGCCAAAGGTTTAAGTAAACAACTATCTGGGCGGGATAAGGACAAACTGGATGAATACTTCACCTCGATCCGAGAAGTGGAGATGAAGATCCATCAGCGTGAGAAATGGCAATCTATAAAAAAGCCGAAACCTTCAATCGATGAACCAATTAACAAAAATTTGGTGGAGGATATCCCTGCACTTTATCAATTGATTGGATTGGCACTTGAAACGGATTCCACCCGCATTGCCAGTTTCGAAATGGCGGGAGCACAATTTAAGACTGGTTTGCTAGGCCTCAAAAACGGATACCACGCCTACTCCCACCATGGAAAGAAACAGGAAAACATTGATGCCCTTTTGACACTCGAGCAGTACCAAACTGAATGCTTTGCCAAGTTTCTCGACCAACTTGCAAAGACTAAATCTGTAGAAGGTAAATCACTCCTCGAGGAAACTACAATTCTCTTCGGTAGTGGAATGGGCAATGGCAATTCTCATACCAATTCGGACCTACCCATTCTGTTAGCGGGAAATGGGTACCAAACAGGAAGGCATGAGATACTTCCTAGTAAAAAAAGCAGACGGGTACCGCTATCCAATCTTTATCTCTCTCTCCTACAGAATATGGGGGTAGAGGATGATTCGTTTGCACATTCAAATGGCACTTTAACCATTTGATCGAATCCTCAAAATTTCTATGCGGCAAGTAATAAGCTTTTTAGTGCTATCAGTCTTTGGAGGATCACTTTATGCTTCCCCGGATCTTACTCAGGAAGACTTCCAGGAAAAGATCGCCCCTTTTTTTGAAAAACACTGCTACAAATGCCACGGAGAAAACAAACAAAAAGCAGATCGTCGATTCGACCTGCTATCCTTTCCCATTTCAAATGATGATCAATTGGTCGACTTTCAGGATGCTTTGGACCAACTCAATTTGGGAGAAATGCCTCCCGAAGAGGAGATCCGTCCGAACCAAAATGAACTGAAGCAAACAATCGAATGGCTCACTTTAGCAATCTCCAATACTCAAAAACAAAAACTCAGTACAGGTGGCGAAACCGTCCTTCGGCGACTGAACAAGAGAGAATATCTTTATACCATAAGCGATCTCTTTAATCTAAATACCAAT
>OMJS01000064.1 GCA_900299365.1 Opitutales bacterium | reverse complement strand
ATTCATTCGAAACTAACAAAATAAAGAGAGATTAAACTTTGCGATTTATAGGGAAGGGATGATTGGTAAGGCCAGAAATATCCTTATGGAGTAGATCTTTTAACAACTGTGCTTTTTCAGCTTGTTTCTTCTCTGCTTTTACTTCCTCAAGAGTGCGTTGCTTTTCTAACTTTGCCATTTTGTTCCTTAAATCACGCAATGCCTGTTCCTGTAATTGCCGGACTCTTTCCCGGGTGATTCCAATCTGCCCACCAACTTCCTCCAAAGTTAATGGATCCCGCCCATCCAGCCCGAAGCGTAAACGGATAATATCTGCTTCGCGGGGTTCAAGCATTGCCAGTACCTGGTTAACATCTCCGACCAAGCTCTTGGATTGCAAACTTTCTAAAGGATTTACAGATTTTTCGTCAGGTACAATCTCCCCAAGGGTGGATCCATCTTCATCGTTGATTGGAGAGTCAAGAGAAGCGGGTCGGTGGCTGACATTGCGAAGATGGGAAATGCGTGCCGCAGGCATGCTCATTTTTTCGGCTAATTCATCATCCGTTGGTTCACGCCCAAGTTTATCCGCAAGTTTCCCGGCACATCTTCGTATCTGGGTAACCCGATCGACCATGTGAACGGGCAGACGGATTGTTTTACTCTGATTGGCCAAGGCACGTTTGATTGATTGTTTAATCCACCACGAGGCATAAGTACTTAATTTTCCACCCTTTGATGGATCGAAACGTTCAACCGCCTTCATTAGCCCCATGTTGCCTTCGTTGATCAGGTCGAGGATGGAGAGTCCAAGATTGGAGTATTCCTGAGCAATCTTTACCACAAGTCGCAGGTTAGCGGTGATCATAGTGTCCCTTGCTACTTCATCGCCCTTGGCAATTTTAGCAGCCAATTCAATCTCCTCCTGCACCGTAAGTAGGGGGATTTGTGATATCTGTTGCATATAGATATCGAGAGAGCCTTGTTCTGGAGCAGGGTTCATCAGTTCTATAAATTTGGACTACTGGATTGTTCAATTCGTTCAGCCAAAGCAATTGCTTTAAGCATCCCTTTTGCTTTGTTTATGGTTTCCAGAAATTCATTTTCTGGAATCGAATCTGCCACGATTCCAGCACCTGCTTGCAGGTAAATTTTGTTGTTCGTAAGCATAGCCGTTCTAATAGCGATACAGGAATCATGATTTCCTTCGAACCCAAAATACCCAAGAGCTCCGGCATAAGCATTGCGTTGAAGTTTCTCCTGCTCCTCAATGATTTGCATGGCCCGAACCTTTGGGGCACCACTCACGGTACCAGCGGGGAAGGTTGCACGCATGAGATCAAAAGCATTTTTTTCAGAATTCAGTTTACCGACCACTTGGGAGACAATGTGCATCACATGAGAGTAACGCTCAATGGTCATGTATTCTGCGGCTTGAACACTTCCGGTCTCACATACGCGACCGATGTCATTACGGGCAAGATCGACAAGCATTAAGTGCTCGGCTTTCTCCTTTTCATCGGCGAGTAGTTCTTGCTCAAGCAACTGGTCTTCTTTGGCAGATTTTCCGCGTGGGCGAGTACCCGCAATTGGGCGAATCAATACATCGTCGTCCTGTAAACGTACATGCACTTCCGGAGATGCGCCAACAATTGAAAAATTATTGCTTTCCAATAAAAACATGTATGGAGATGGATTGATTGCCCGGATAGATCGGTAAAGATGAATGGGGTCACCCGAATATGGAATTTCAAACCTCTGAGAAAGTACCGTTTGGATAACATCACCTGAACGAACATATTCTTTCACCTGATTTACCCGGTCTTTAAATTCATCCTCAGTAAAATTTCCAAGGGGCACATTAGGTTCGCCAATTTCTTTAAGTGGGGCAGGGGATAGTGAAGATGGTTTGAGTAAACGGTTCCTTGTCTCAAATATTTTATCACAAGCCGATTGGTAAGCTGCTACAGGATTATCTCCGGGGCATACATTTGCGCAAATGGTCAGGCTTTGATGGGCATGGTCAAAGATCAATAAGAGGTCGGTAACCATAAAATAGAGAAGGGGGAGTCCAAGTTCGTCTTTTTCAGGGACGGGGACTGTTTTTTCTACCCGGTTGGCATATTCATACGACAAATAACCAACTGCTCCTCCCGAGAATCGCCCATCTTTGAGCGGACTAAAGTATTTCAAACCAGAGATTTCATTCTCGACCAAGCGTAACGGATCATCAGGGGTAGGGATTTGTTTATCTGGTTTTCCAAGCTCGGAAATATGGGTATGCTTTTGACCACATGAAATAATTTTCCTTGGAGAAAACCCCACAAATGAAAATCGGCTAACATGTTCTCCACCAACAACAGACTCAAAGAGAAAAGCCGGTTTTTGGTCTGATAACTTTGCATATGCAGAGAGGGGCGTTTCAGAATCTGCACTAAAACGGGACTGTACAGCAATGAGATCGAAGGAATGAGAAAGTTCTTCGAATTTGCAAAGGGGAGGCTCGAAAGAAAAATTAGAATCCACAATAATTGATATACAGAGGGATGCTTAAGTACCAAATTGTCGAATAACGAGCAAAATTTGATCTTGTTTGCTTTTTTGTGTTTGCGATTTGAGGACTTTCAATTTCCACATGGAGAGATGTAAACCAACCATCCGCAAATGCGAGCATGTAATCTTATTGTTTGTGCCCTATGAAAAATTCCAGCTACAGTTCCATCCCTTACTCTGTCCACTGTGTAATTATGGGAGGTGGTCGGGGAACTCGACTCTATCCCCTCACCAAATTGCGATGTAAACCTGCGGTACCTCTGGGTGGGAAATATAGGTTGGTAGATATTCCAATAAGTAATTGTATAAATTCTGGATACAATAAAATCTATCTACTTAGCCAATTCAATACCGAGTCTTTGCACCGTCATGTATCGGATGCTTATCGTTTCGATCGTTTTGGTCGAGGATATGTGGAAATACTTTCTGCAGAACAAACTGAACATGGGGACGACTGGTATCAGGGAACGGCCGATGCTGTGCGAAGAAACATGATCCATTTTCATGCCAGCCCAGAAGATATTTTTGTTATCCTGTCAGGAGACCAGTTGTACCGAATGGATTTTTCCAAAATGGTTGAAGAACATTTGGCGCGTGGAGCTGATGTTACTGTTGCGGCGAAACCAGTGCCGGTCAGTGAGGCCTCTGGCCTTGGTTTATTACGGGTAGGAGAGGACTCCAAAATTGTAGATTTTGTAGAGAAACCAACAGACCCGGAGGTGATTTCCCGACTGGTCCCACCCGAACTCAAAGCAAGTGGGGGAGGGCAGGACCGTTGTCTAGCATCTATGGGAATATATGTTTTCAATGCTCCTGCGATGGAAGATGCACTTTGTGGAGATGCCACCGATTTTGGAAAAGAAATTATACCATCCTTGGTGGGTAAGAAAGATATTCGTTGCCATATTTTTGATGATTATTGGGAGGATATCGGAACGGTGAGAGCATTTTTTGATGCCAATTTACAACTGACTGATGAAGTTCCAGCGTTTGACTTTTACGAGAGCGATCGTCCCATTTACAATCGTCCTGATGTTTTGCCCACTGCCAAGCTTGGTAAGTGTTCCGTTACCCGTACCACTATTGCCGCGGGTAGTATGATTGGAGAGTCCGCACTCAACCGTTGTGTTCTTGCTGAACGTTCAATCGTTGGCCAAGGATGTAAATTAGAAAGCGTGGTCATGATGGGGGCAGATTTTTATGATGATTATCGTTATCAAGATGTCCCAAGGTTGGGTGTGGGAAATGGCACGCAGATAGAAAATGCTATCATCGATAAGAACGCCAGAATTGGAAACGATATCTTTCTCAGCCCAAAGGGTTTAGAAGAAGGTTGGGTGGACGAAGATGAAAATGTTTATGTTCGAGATGGTATTTTAATTGTCACGAAAAATGGCGTAGTGAAAGACGGTACAAAAATTGGTAATCAATAACAATAGGCTCTTCT
>OMJS01000063.1 GCA_900299365.1 Opitutales bacterium | reverse complement strand
GTCTTCTGATCTACTTACACTCCATTGCATGTTGGACTGACCTGAGCATAACCATACTTCTCCGACTAAAATATTTTCATAAGTCAGAGAACTAGTGTTTTCTTTTCTATTAGGAGACTCTTCGACAATTCTCATTTTGAGAGGATTGTTCGAAGCAGGATGAGGATCTAGGTAGACCCTCCAGTTTCCCTTTTCATCTGCTCTGGTTTGGTAAGTTTTTCCAGAAAAGGAAAGAGAAATGGTTGATAATTTCTCCGCTTTTCCCCAAACCGGACATTTATGGTTCTGCTGGAGTACCATATTGGAACCAAAAATGGCAGGCGTTGATATTTTAGCATTTAAGCTTGAAATAATACCGATATAAACAAACAGCAGTAGGCTTCTGATTTTCATAAATTATAATCAATCACAAAGACATCATCGAGTAGGGGCTTAAGGATATCGACAAAGGCTTGATGGTTGGGGTGAGGTAAGTAGGTGGTTCGTGCTTCATCGTTCTCAAATGTAACGATGAAACAATGAGTAAAATCCTTATTTAGGTCTTCGGGACTGTTGTTCGTTCCCCATTCAATGGATAATATACCAGGTATAGTTTGTTGGAGGGCAGGAAACTTTTGCTCAATCTCCATAATTTGTTCTTGTGACGCCTCTTGCTTGAACTTCAGGCAGACAATGTGGCGAATTCTCTTTTTAGCTAAGTTTGACTCTTCGGATTGAACAGATGAAATCATTCAAAAAAAAATGCAAAAGTTTGATCTGAGTGCGAGTTAAAGTTCAGGAAGATAGGCATTTAATTAAATCACCTTTTATCGAAACTAGCTTTAAGATAACAAAATATTTTGTGAAACAATCCGTCCTACTTGACTTCAGCAATGATATTAACATCATGGTTTAGATGAGTAGTGAATTTGATTGGTTTATGGTGACCATGCCTATTTTTGCCATTGTGGTGTATTTGATTGTGATGATTGGGTCGATGGAAAAGCAGCCAAAGTTTCTTGAATCAGAAGGTGTAAAGAAGCTAACTGGCCTTGTTTTTGTAGGATTATTTGGGGGCGGCATTCTGATCTCTCTTTATTACATGATCCTTCGCTTCATCGATTTGCTCGCAAATTACTAATTCATTTATGCCAATCTACGAGTTTACCTGCTTGGATTGCTCTAAGGATTCCGAGCAGCTGGTAAGATCAAGTGACTGGCAGGGCCAAGCAGTTTGCCCAGAATGTGGTTCTTCTAAGCTCGAAAAGAAACTTTCTGTTTTTGCTGCCAATAGTGGGGATTCAAGTCCTTCTGATTTACCACCCTGTTCGGGAATGCCAAGTAATTGCGGGCGTTGTTCGATAGACAACTGATTATATCTTTGTAGTTATTGCCAATGGAGGCTTGGCAAACATTAGAACATACGATTATTCGTTGTTTTGTCGCCCTTACATTGCTTTCTGTTTGGACTTGGCGTTTTAAACGTCCTACTCGTTTTAGAGGGCAACGGTCAAAAAATATGGTTGAGGAATTTAAAGCTTATGGATTGTCGAGAAAAACGATGTATACTGTTGGCTTTCTAAAGATAATTATATCCCTTTGTTTTCTCTTTGGTCACTGGGTTCCCTTTTTAATCCGTCCCGCAGCTATTATTTTAGCAACTTTGATGTTGATGGCAGTAGTTTATCATCTCCGGGTTGAGAAAGATAGCCTGTTGAAAGCTGCCCCTGCCTATGTGATTCTTTTTTTTGCCACTTATTTAGCTCTCATGTAATTTGAGTTTGAGCTTTTAGTTTTCGTATTAAATCAGTTTGACGGGCAAGTGTCTTGTTGTTTCGAATCGCCATTGAATAGGCTGCTGGATCACCCACAAAGATAACTTTTTTTCTGGCTCTAGTTAAGCCAGTGTAGACTAAGTTTCTTTGTAGCATCATAAAATGCTGCTTGAGTAGTGGGAAGATGACCACGGGATATTCACTGCCCTGACTTTTATGAACGGATATGGCATAGGCTGGTTGCAGATCAGTTACCTCCATGCGTTCGTAGTTTACTAATTTCCCTTCAAAATCTATTTCCAGTACGCCATTTATAGAATCTACTTTCTTAATAATTCCTAGATCACCATTGAATACGTCTTTATCATAATTATTTCGTGTCTGGATTACTTTATCACCTTCACGAAAGAGCATACTTCCAAGCATATAGGTTGCCCCGTTTGGGTTGAGGGCATCTCGGACTTGATCGTTTAAATTGCCAATGCCTCCAACTCCACGATGTAAGGGAGCAAGGATTTGTAGATCGGTCATTGGGTCGATTCCCAAAACCCTCGGTAATGTTCTTGTGCAAAGTTCACACACAATATTTACACAATCTTCGGGTGACTCTGCGTGAATAAAGTGTACATCGTGGTGCCTTGGTAATGATGATGAGCTTTTAAGCGGTGAGGGAGGGCCAGACCGTCCAGATAGTATGGAATGAGCTAAGCCCACAATGCCACTATCATCTGACTGTCGGAATGTAACCTGCAAACGGGTGACCGGAAGCTCATGGCAATCGATTAAATCTTTTAATACATTACCTGAACCGACAGATGGTAATTGATCGGCATCTCCAACCAATAACAGGTGTGAATTTGCAGGAAGTGCCCGTACCAAAGCTGCGGCTAATCGAACATCGAGCATGCTGGACTCATCCATGATCAAGTAATCGCAGAGTAAAGGATTTTGTTCGTTTACACTGAACCCACCCTGAGAAGGATCAAACTTGAGCAGGCGGTGAACAGTTTGAGCAAAATGAGAAGTGCTTTCCGACATTCTTTTGGCAGCACGACCGGTTGGAGCAGCTAAGAATATTTTTGTTTTTTTAGCTCTAAGAATCGAAACCAGAGCACGCAAAATCGTTGTTTTTCCAGTACCTGGACCACCGGTCATTATTGAGACCTTTGAGGATAGTGCCTGCTGAATTCCCTCAATTTGTTTATCAGCAAATTCAAAACCTGCTTTTTGTTGTGCCCATTCGATCGCTTTTTCTATGAGAATGGGAGGAAGGCTTGATTTCCCTTTAAGCAATAAACTCAAGGAATGTGAAAGAGTATGCTCGGCACGTGCAGTTGCGGGTAATTGAACCCACTCTGGCTTAGATACCACAACTTCTCCTTGGGACAGCAAGGCATCAATCCGATTTTCCACTTCCAGAGATTCTGCTTGGAGTAACTCAATTGCTTGTAGAGCAATTTCACGGCGTTCAAAATGAGTATGACCCTGGTCTTCACATTCCTGCATGACATGCAAAAT
>OMJS01000062.1 GCA_900299365.1 Opitutales bacterium | reverse complement strand
TGACTTTACGACAAACGAAATGACTAATGAGTAAAATACCAGAAGATCTACTTTACACAGCTGATCATGAATGGGTCAGTAGTTCGGCAAATGAATGTGTGATTGGAATCACCGATCATGCACAGGATAGCCTCGGCGATGTTACCTTTGTTGAATTACCTGAAATTGGTGCCAATTTTGAGGAAAAAGCGGTCTTTGGTGTAGTCGAGTCGGTCAAAGCGGCATCGGATTTATATATGCCCATCGCGGGTGAGGTAATTGAAGTTAATGAGGCATTAAATGATTCCCCAGAAAAAGTAAACTCGGACCCTTATGGAGAAGGTTGGATGATCAAAATCCGGAACAATGATGCAAACTCAACTGGTTCACTTCTAGACGCCGAATCTTACGGCAAAGAAATTGGCGGTTAAGTTCTCTCGAGATTGAATGTAAAAACCTCTTGCGGAATGAGGTTTTTTACCATTACTTAAAAGCTTAGATGCTCCGCCCTTTTTTCCCTTCTTTGTTTTCTGGACATTTTATGTTCTGTGGTTTGCGGTATTTTCTTACTTTCACGCTTTTTGTAATAAGTGTAAACTCGCTTGTGGCGAAGAAAGTTTCGCCCAGTGTTATCGTTGCCTCTATCGAAGGGGAAGTAAGTTCCCTTAATACAGTAGACGATTTTAAAGTGCAGATGGGGCCCACCAGCGTGGGAAAAAAAATTAACCCCAAAACGATTCTTACGACAGGAAAAACTGGTCAGGTGGCACTGCTTTTTTCCAATGGTACTCTCATTACCATCAAACCAGGGACCAGGTTTTATTTAAGAACATATAAACAACTGGAGGGCATTGTAGAAGGGAGCATAGATCCCGGTAAACTTGAAGAAGAACCCACTCAATCTGAACTTTCTGCCCATTTGGATTACGGGAATTTAATCGTTAAAGCACCCAAGTTGAAAAAAGGATCTTCGATGAAGTTAACCAGCCCTCTTGGAACTGCTGGTATCCGTGGAACTATGTTTCAATTGATGGCGGTACGAAATTCGGTCACCGGAGATATTATGGGTGGTATAAATCTGATCTCCGGAGATATTGATTTCACCGATACTGGCGGAAATTCAGTCTCTTTGCTCTCCGGACAGTCCATACAATTGGCTACAAGTAAACTTGGAGCTCCTGTTGCAAGTCAAACTGGTGAACTTGTTGACCTGAGCTCAAACTACGGCCCTTCTTTAACAGATGGATTTACTCCTCCTCCTTTGGAAAGTGTCTTCCCTGGTTATTCGGAAGTTTCCACCTCGGCCGAACAAGAGCAGTCTTCTTCGGAGAATATATTTCCAACCATGGCAGTTGCAGAGCCTGTAACTGCATCAGCAGGGGATTGGGAAATGATTCACGAATTAGCCACTGATTTATTTTTTGAAATAGAATCCGCTGAAACGGTTGCTGCTGATTTTTCATTCGAGGACCTAGCTCTAGCTCCAACCGTAGATATTCCTACTCCAGAACCGGAAGCACCAGTTGCTCCAGCATCAGTAACTGGAGAAACTCTTGCCGGTGCTGATTTAGAATTCTTTCAGGGTGGTCATCCGGAATTACAGCTTCTTGGAGTTAATGGCAATTCTGATGATAATTTAGTCAAGGTCTTTAACAATGGGGCCATTATGGAAGTGGAAATGAGAGCATCTTCCGAGGGAATTACCTGGCGAAATATCGACCCTTGGGTAAAAGCAACTGATTTTTTAGGTAAAGATATCACCAGAGGGGTACAAATTTCAGGCACTCCTATCATTCTTTTACCCGACAATAATACTGCTGAATCCGATGCTCCCCCACCCGGTGGAAAGATATCGTACGAAGTTTCCTACACGATTCGGGATCTGCGTGGTTTAAGCACGGCGATCTTTCGGCAAGTTGATGTGGTTGCCACCCGACCGACTATTCAAATATCTAATACTTCCCCAAACTTTCCGTGGAATGAATTAGACTTGGATGGTGATGGTAATCCATTTGATTCATTCTATCAATGGATTAATGACCATATTTCCGTGAGTGATGTTCGCGGAGAGAATATCCCTTACTCGGATACTCAAGTCCCTGGAACTTTTTACCTAAGCGGAAATTATGATCTTGCTGCAATTGGTACTTACAACGATATCCGGATTGTTGCTCTCGATTGGCGGGGTCTCCGAGCGGAGTCCGACCCTTTCTCATTAGAGGTTACATCTCCTGAGAATTTGCCTGTCTTATCTACTATTCCCTTCTTATCTGAATTTTCAGCATTGCAAGATCAGCAGGGTGTCTTGGAATATGGGGATCCCCTGTCTGAATATATCGGTTGGCTAAATTCGGGTACTGCGGTTGACTCGGGAGGGTCTTCTGTGGAAGTGACCACCAAAGTTTTTGAGAATGATGCTTTATCTCCAATGGAACTAGCAAATATTTGGCCTGAAAATGGTATGAACTATACGATAGTCTTCGAGGTAGTCGACCCAAGGTGGGCGATAGGAGGGTCAGATCCTCAGATGAAGGAGCAATTAACTGTATCGGAGACCCATTCAATCCGGATTGAAGCAACTCCTCCAAAGCTTGAAATAATTTTTCACAATCCAAGAGAGGGGCTAGGAGTATCTGAGAATTTTGAAGAAATTTCTTATTTAGTTCGTTCTAAGGAAAATATTCCTGAATATCCAGATGATGGTGAATTTGCGATTATTGCAGATCCAGGGGAAACAAATCGAGAAGATCGTAAAATTTACTACAAGGCCACTTCATACAATGGTTTCGGCGATGATATTACGCCCCTAGTAATCCTTGAAAATACCGAACAGGTGGATGATGAAACCCTCAATGAAGCTACAACAATTACTATTTCTGTGGATGACAAAACGGTTCGTGATTTAGACCAAGGTGCAGTTACAACACTCACCCCGAAAGTCAAAATTATCGATGTTTTAGCTCCTACTCTCAGCTTTCCATCAGACCAGACAACTCCATTTATAGTTCAAGGTATCATGCCAGAGATAACCCTACTTAGTGGAGAATTAAGGAATCAGGTAGCTGGAAATTCTCGTGAAGACTATTATTTGAATGATCCAGGCATTGAGATAATTGATAATTATTATACCGAGGAAGAGTTGTTTAATCACAATAATATTGATGCTTCGAAAAATTATACTTTTAAGTATACCAACCTAAGTGATGTATCTGATACTTCGGTCGATCAAACTTTTGATCCCGTTTTCGAATATGACCAAGGCCGCATTCAAACTAATTTAGATATGGCTAGATTGGGAGATTATGAACTCACATACTCCATTTCGGACCTATCTAACAATTCCGATACTCTCACCAGGTCAATACAGATCGAGGATAATATACCACCTGTTGTTAAGCTTTATGGGCAGCACACGATGTATGTCGATTTACAGTCAATAATTGATGAAGAGAGCAGGTTTTATGACCCTGGTGCTTATGCCATTGAGGACTTGTATCAGGAAGGTAAAGGATTTTTTGATTGGGATACTGTAGATGATGAGCTCTCTTGGAGTTACGAGATTCAAATATGTAATAACTTGGAATTAGATACATATGATGAAGTTATTTCAGTTGATAGAAATTTTGTAGAATCGACCATTGATGGCCTGATTGATAATCCACCTGCTCAGGTATTACGGTATAAATTTCACTACATTTTGATGGATCGTGCCGGAAATGAGGGTAGGGCCACTCGAATTATTGAAATTCGAGGATCTCCAAATTTGTACCCAACAATCTTTTTCCTCCTGTCTCACAGTGATGCCCTTAATGGAATTCCTTCAGATGAATACATTGATGAAACAACTAATACTGCTACTTTGCCCTCTTTGACATGGGACATTGAGCTAGGAGAAGAACAGTATACAGTTGCTCCGGTTGCCCGTGTGTTTACTGATTTAGGTGGTGGGAATGAAGAGGAAAACTCCTACGAAGTACAGTTGATTTCGATAGATTCATCAAATTCAACTAGGGAAATTCTAAGTACCAGTGCAAATGATCAGGTACCATCGAGTTTTTTCACTTCCGTTAACTATTGGAACGATAACGGAGTAATGCATTTTGTTGAAGGAACCCCGGGTTCATACACCAAGATCCAGCAATCAGATTCCAACTGGCGCAGAGTGGTCTTTAGATATTCAGCTTTTAATAGCAGTCTTGGCAATAAATCGGTTCGTGATATTGAGGTTCGATTAATGGATACCACAGCACCTACTATCACCAAGAATACTTTTAGTGGTGGAACTTTGGAGGTGGGGGGAGCATTTGATGACCCAGGAGTGGTTATTATTGACTCTGCAGATTCAACGATAACTTCTGTAACAACCATTGATCTGAGCCACCCTCAGGGCGGTGATGATAATTCCACCTTCATAGAATTATCAAACCGTGGCTTCTGGGAAGCAGGTGATTTCACCATTTCTTACTCCGCAGAAGATGAATTTGGTAATCAGGCGGAGACGCAGATTCTAAATCTTAATGTACAAGATAGCACGGATCCACATGTTGCGGTTGTTACCCATGATGCATTGACAGAATTCAATAGTGGTAATGGGCTAGGTAGTTCCGACCTATCTTATCAAGATGCGAATAATCCATCTGTTTCTCCAAATACAATATTCGAGGATGATGGGAGCCTTCAGGCGAAACTTCCAAATCTCTCAGACCATTATGATAATTTTAGCTTTTTTAGCGAAGATCCTTTTGTCAGGGAGGATGGTTCGAAAAATTTTCAGCTAAAAGCTTCCGAACTTGATCCTGATTTTCTACAAGCTTTGAGAACGGACCCACAAAGCTTGGTAAATTCTACCACAGATCCTGGTAGTTATATCCAAGTAGCCGATATATTTGGTAGGACTTTTTCTTGGTATTCTCCAATTACCATAGTTTTTAACGATAACACAACACTCCAAGATCCTGGGTTTTTAATTTATGAACCTTCCAGCTCAGGTGTCACGATTAACGCCACTATTGATCCAGAATTTTATGGTCAGGATCAAAACCAGACAAAGAATATTAATATAAATATCACGGTAACCCAAAGTAATACAAGCTCTCGGCAAACAACAATCAATTCTGCGAGAACCTACACATTTCTGGATGATATAAAACCATTAATATCTGTTTCCCCTTACACCGATTCAAATTCCACATTTATTGTGGTGGAAGCAGGTGCTAATTATATTGATGAGAGTAGTGAGGGAAATTCATATCGAATGTTTATAGACGGTGTTATTGATGGGAGTGAAGAAATGCTAAGCGTTCGGGCCGACGATGTCGCAGACGGTTTAATAACATCTTCAATCGTTCGAACAATTAGCGACTTGAATGATTCAACCACAGGATCTGTTTTTACCTCTTATCCCCATGTGAATCATATCTTCAAAATCGAATATAATGTTCAAGACAGTGAAGGAAATGCGGCCGATCCTGTTTATCGTTATCTTATCATTAAAGATACAATCGCTCCTCTGATTTATCCTCAAGCAGATGGTAACACTAGCGATAATTTTGAGATCGATTACCAAAGTTTATCTCCCAATGCTAATTCGCTTTCTGCTGTAGAGGATCATTTGTTATCGGGATTAGTCGCTTCTGACTACGGTGCACTAGGAGCTGGAGTATCTGATACGATTGATGGGGATTTGGATACGACTGCAAATCGGGAAAAATGGAATGTTTCTATAACCAAACCTTATACAGATTCTATTGATCCTGGAGGAAGTTTTGATGAAGGCAGGGTTTATCCATTTAATATGAACGAAAGTGGATATGTTGTGAGTATTTCAGTTACGGATGAGTTTGGAAATACATCTGATCCCAGAATAAGGAGTTTGAAAGTAGGAGATTACCAAGCACCAAATATTACCCTGATTGGAGATGGTGTTATCCATGATTTTTTGAGGTACTCTACCAATTCTGGCCTAAGCACAGAAACCGAAGAAATTTCAGGTCAAGACTTTAACGCCACTGGATTTGGGGGAGGAATGCACAGAATCATGCTGGATAATTATACATTTGTTGATCCTGGTGCATATGCAGAAGATGCAAACTCTTACTTTCCGTTTCCTGAATATAAGGATATGGACGGGGATGGTGTTGGTGAAACCTATGCTATTCGGAGAGTCCAAGACCGTTCTGAAATGGAAGCATGTGAAGAAATCGGAGTTATCTATGTTTACAGTGCTTTGAATAATGAATTATTGAGTGATCCATTTTTGCACTATCAAGGTTTGATGCAGAGTAATATCTACGGTTCAGACACCAATGTTACAATTACCCCCTCTCAAAATGTAAAAGTGCCTGATGTGGATGGGAATAATTACACTTTTAATGAGGCAAATAAAACGAACGGTATACACATGGATGTTGTAACTATGACGAATGAATACAAGGTCAAGGATGGTTGGGGAAATGAAGCAAATGCAACAAGAATAATTTATATTTATGAAAGTCGCCAATTTCCTGGATTTGCATTCTACGCGACTCCATTAACCGATGGGGACGGATTACCATTTGAGCACCTCTATGATGATGGTTCAGAGAATCGTGCTTTTTTAAATGACACTCGAAAAGATACCGATGGGGATGGTGTAAGTGACTTTTGGGAAAAGGCATTTGGATCAAATCCTTTGGACAGAAATGATGTGCCAACTGAGGATCTCTCAGATCCTACCATTTATAATGGGATTGATTTCAATACTTCGAACGCACAGTAGATTTGTTTTCAGAAATCTAAAAGTTCAAGATCTTAATATTAAGCAATTCAATTATTGTCTGGAGAAATATTCTCAATTAAAAGTATACGGTTTTATTCATTTAGTCCCCATAGTTTAACGGATAAAACAGTGGTTTCCTAAACCGTAGATCGAGGTTCGATTCCTCGTGGGGACGCCATAATAGCCATTAATTACTCTCCAAGATTCCCGGTTGGCAACTAGCTTTTTGCTGATATTATTTGTTCAAAAATGTCTTGAGGAATGGAGAATTGGATAAATATCATTTTGGCGGTGCTACCTCCGTTCCTTTTGCTTTTTATTGGTTGTTTTGCCAGAAGGATGGATTGGTTGGGTAGAGAAGCAGATAGATCTCTTTCCCGCTTCATTATACACATTCTTTATCCATGTTTTATTGTTTATCATGTACTTGGTACAAAATCGCCTGTCGGATTAAAAGAGGCCGGAACGGCTGCAGTATTTGGATTTATTGCAATATTTGTTGGTTTCTTAGTTGCCCGGTTAGTGGTTGAAATCTGCCAAATTGAAGAGCAAGAAAAACCAGCATTTTGTTTCTGTTCAGGTATTTTTAATTATGGTTTTTTTGCCATTCCAGTAGCTTCATTATTTTTTGGTAATGACTTGGTGGTTAAAATTATTCTTTTTAATCTAGGGGTTGAAGTGGCCATTTGGACAGTTGGTATATTGTTGCTTACTTCTTCCCGGTTTGATTTTCGTAAAATATTAAATCCACCAGCTATTTCCGTTGTTTTGGCCTTGGCTTTGCAATTTTTGGGAGGAAAAGAGTTATTTCCCCAATTTGGATGGAATGTTCTATCGATGATTGGGAATTGTTCGATCCCCATGGCTTTGATGATCATAGGGGCAAGTTTCTACGATTTATTAAGGGATTATAGACCTTCTCCCGCATATCGAGTTGAATTGGGTGCTATCTTGACCCGGGCAATATTAGTTCCGTCCCTATTCGTTTTATATGCGAAATATGGATGGATACCTAAATGGCTTTACTGGATGCCTGAGGTTCTGCTTGTACAAGCTGCTATGCCTGCTGGAGTTTTTGCACTGGTGGTTGTTAAAAATTATGGCGAAGATACTCAAACGGGACTCAGGACCATTATGGCAACCATGGTGGCAAGCTTTATTACCTTACCAACTTGGATTTGGATTGGTACAAATTTTTGAGCAATTAAAAATAATTGCTCATAAAGTTATGAATTACTTAGAGGAGGGAGCATCTTCATATCTCGCTTTGGCATCCAATGTTTCGAAAATATTAGAGATTTTCTTACGAAGTTTGTTGTATTCCTCAGCATAAATTAGCGAGACTAAGTAATGCTTAAATTCCTTACGATCGCGGATGATTTTTAAGTCAAGTTCTTCCATTTCCTGAGCAAATTTAATATGCATCTTATCGATTTCACCATCAAACTGTTTGAATTGCCGGTCAATGTGTTGCTTTGCTTTGGAAATTGCACCAAGGAGTTGTTGACTATTTCTGCAATCTCGGCTGGTGAAATCGTGAAAGGATATAATCCCTGAAGCTAAGGCAGCCGCAAAAGCAGTAACCTCAAGTTCATTTTTATTACTTTCTTTAACCGCCCAACCCTCAATTGCTTTTAATAATCTACTAATGCAGGCACGAGCCTCTTCGGAATCAGAAATTTGAACATCTTCGTCGTCTGACATGAAACTAATTTAGCAGGGGTAAAGAAAAAAAACAATTTATGCGCAATATTTGTTATAGTTTTAAGATTTGTGCAAGCTTTTGATGTAATGATTTAAATCTTTTCGTACAGTTCCGCTTAAAATTAATAAGCCAAGAATATTAGGAAAAGCCATTCCGAGAATCATGAGATCGGAAAAGTCCAGTATATTTGTTGCAGTAATAATGGAGCCAAGAAAGGTGAAAATTAAAAAAAGGATTTTGTAAGAAATGGACGAATTATCTCCGAATAAATATACCCAGCATCTCTCACCATAATATGACCATGCAATCATGGTCGAAAAGGCGAATAGAAAAACGGCGATTGCCAGAATGTAAGGGAACCAAGGAATTACTCCTCCCATGGCAGCGGAGGTAAGAGCACCCCCTTGGTTATTGGCAATAAAATCCGAGTTGGCCGGATCCAAATAGGCTCCAGTAATGATAATTACAAGTGCGGTCATTGTGCAGACTATGATCGTATCGATAAAAGGTTCGAGTAGAGCAACGACACCTTCTTCTATAGGGTTTTTTACCTTGGCTGCGGAATGGGCAATTGCAGCTGATCCTATACCCGCTTCGTTCGAAAAAACGGCCCGTTTTATTCCGATTATTAATACACCGAGGAACCCGCCGAAGGCAGCATCTGGAGAAAATGCTTGGGTTAAAATTAATTTAAAAGCTGCTGGAATTTCTCCAACATGGGATCCAAGAATGAAAAGACAGGCAACTATATAAATTCCACACATGACAGGAACAATCAAGGAGGCTACGCGTGCAATGATCTTGATTCCGCC
>OMJS01000061.1 GCA_900299365.1 Opitutales bacterium | reverse complement strand
GCTTCTAAATTAAGATCGTCCTTTAACCCTGCTTCAAATCTGAAAGAAGCCAAGCAAGCCACCATTGCTGCGTTATCAGTGCACAAACCTGGTGAGGGATAATGTAAGTCGATTCCTCTCTGAAGGGATTCGCTGGTAAATACTTCCTTTAACTTTCGACTGGCAGCCAATCCTCCCGAAACAGATATTCGGTTGAGTCTCAATGATTCTGCAGCAGAAAAGGTTTTCTCCACAAGAACTTCACAAACGCTTTTAAAAAAGGCCGCAAGTATAGGTCCTTCCTGATCCAGTATATCAGGATTTTGTTGACGGAATCTGAGCATCGCTGTTTTCAATCCACTGAAAGAAAAATCAAACCCTTTCTGCTTCAGCAAAGGTTTTGGAAATTCGAAATCCTCACCTGAAAACTGCATCGCATAACCGTCAACTACCGGACCACCAGGCATTGGATGTCCAAACATTTTTGCAACTTTATCGACACACTCTCCTGCAGCATCGTCCAAACTTCGCCCTACAATTTGATAATCGAAATGATTCCTGGCATGCATCAACAAGGTATGACCACCTGCAACAACAAGATGAAGACAGGGAAAAGTCAACTCGGCCCCACTTAGAAAACAGGCATAAGGATGAGATTCGACATGGTTGATGCCAATGATGGGTTTGTCCAGGGAATAGGCGAGGCTTTTGGCAACTGTTACCCCCACAAGAAGCGAGCCCAAAAGACCTGGATAATGGGAGACTGCAAAATAGTCAATTTCTTGAAAAGTCAACCCACTCTGCTTTAAAGATTCTGAAATTAGAGGATGAATAACCTCCAGATGCTTGCGTGATGCACGTTCAGGAACAACTCCTCCAAAAGCTTCATGGTCCTTGAACTGAGAGAGTGTGAGATTTGCAAGGATATCATTATGACCTTTCAAAATGGCTACGGAGGTATCATCAAAAGTGGTGTCGATTGCGAGGCAAATTGGTTGCATTAAAATTAATTCTCTAGATTGGGGTTAGTTATGAAGGCAATTCAAAAAAATATGAACCATTTGAATTCTGTTCCTCATCCCATTTACATCTAAGCAAGGCTATTTATCAAGTAAACAGTCATCATGTTTCGCCGCCTTATTATTTTTTTAGGATTGTTACTTTTTCTATTGATAGCAGCCGCTGCATGGAATATCCGCCAAGCCGGTAAACCCATGAACGCTGATGAAATTCCACAATGGAAACTGATTCAAGAGACTCAGGATTCTATTCTTTTGCAATCAGTCGCAGAACCGGACCGGAAAACAGAAGCATTCCTTGCAGGTCCATCCGACCGTTTCGGTTGTGATACCCTGATCATGTTAGCGGGTGCTGAGACAGGACCTGATTTTTTTCAACTCAGTCCTGAAATCGTTGAAAAAGCAAACACGATTTTATTGATTCAACCGTTTCAGAATTTTGCCAAATACCTCGAAAAACCTGAAGACATCAATGGATGGGGTATCTTTGATTGGTGGAATCTCCCTCATCGATTCCGAAAAGAATACCTCCAAAATCTTGGAGCAATGAAAGCCCTCATTGACTATATCCAATCCAAGGCTTCTGCTGGCCGTTCCCGTTTTTCAGGAAGGGTCGTTCTTGCCGGAGGAAGTGCTGGGGCACCTGTGCCCGCAATGATCACCGGATTTTATCCTGAAAAAGTTTCCGGTTTAATGATCATCTTCGGATTCACCAACATAAAGGCAGTCATCAACAATGAAATCTATCGGCAAGGTCTTATCCGACTCAAAATTACAGATTCAGAGGAGGGATTACAGTTCAGCATCCAACGAGGTTTCCTGAAATTCCTTGGCACCGTATTTTCAGTGATTCTGGGAAACATGTTGAAATACGGAGATATTGAGCTATATTTATCGGGTATAAAAAATACTCCCATACACTTTATCAATGGGGATCACGATCATCTCATCAGCGATGAAACTTACCTTCCCATGTGGGAGGCGGCCCCGGAACCAAAAAGTGAAACCTGGCTTAAGGGCGGGCATATAGACCCAAGTAATCCCAAAGAAGTGAAAAGGATTATAAACTTAATGGATCAATGGGCGGATAGTGAAAATCTTAGATTATGTCAAAATTAGCCCACTAGAAAACCATCTAAAATGACAAATCCTGAAGTTTTTGAAAAATCAGATTCCCTGAAAAGTGGAAATTTTTATGCGGTCAATGCCATTCAACGTTGCTACCGAATTAATGAGCCTGATCATTTTCTCAAGGATATGGAAACCAGTTTGGTTGGTTATTTTGATAAGGAAGAGCAATTTCATCATTTCAATCGCCTGCAAAGTCGTCAGGCTGCAAAAACTTCTTTGTATACACTGTTATCTCTCAATGATTTGAAAAGTCTCGAATTTTATCAATTGAGAGATCATTTGTTGGAAGAAATAAATAATGATTCATTGGAACTTCGTTCTGTTCCTGAATCCGAGAGAGCAACCGTAGAAATGGTAAAAAAAACGGTTGCGTCTTTTTTAGAGCGATGTGACTCAGACCGCGGAATAATTCATTCCGTTGAGGAATTGAAAAGGAAGCATCTTAAAGAATATCTCGCACCACCGGACTTAGCGCATTAAATCACAAGGGGTTCAATCTCTGGGTTCAAGAACGAACCCATAAGTGAGCGAATATTTCTCCCCACGGTGTGAAACATTGCGTTTTCGCGAGGCTTCAACAAGCTTTCTTATTTCCTCCCTTTGCAGATCCCTTATTTCAGTTGGGGATACTTCTTTTTCAAGACGGGCAGCCGCTTGGGACTCTAAAATAGCCTTACGCTGCTCAGCACGTTCTCTGGCACGTTCCAGCATACCGCTGAAACGTGAATTGAAACAACGGTAACGTGCTTGTGCAGATGAGTAACAAGACTGTGTTTCTGAATTAACTGCCT